>JBDTNI010000169.1:0-5531 GCA_039933815.1 Betaproteobacteria bacterium | reverse complement strand
ACGGGGACTTGTGCCAGTGGCGGGCGAGAAACGACGCGGCGGAATGGCCGCCCAGCAGGCGGCGGATGTCGCGGTACATGGTCGCGCCAGTATATCGACGGCCCGCGAGCGGGCCGGAGGTACAATGGTCGCGCGACTGCGCAGACACAACGCCCGTTCGCGCGGGCCGCGCGGCTCATCTTCAATCGAGTTTAATTTTTCCGCCATGAACGTCTTCTCCAACACCGTCGTCACACTTTCATTCAAGCTCTTCGATTCGAACAACCAGCTCGTCGAGCAGGCCGACGAGCCGATCGCGTACCTGCATGGCGGCCACTCGGGCATCTTTCCGAAAGTCGAGGAAGCGCTCAACGCGAAGTCCGTCGGCGACAGCGTATCGGTCACGCTCGAGCCCGACGACGCGTTCGGCGACTACGACACCGACCTGATGCGCGTCGAGGCGCTGGACCAGCTGCCGCCCGATATCGCCGTTGGCGGGCAGCTGATTGCCGAGCAGGACGGCAGCGAAATCGTTTGGCGCATCACCAGCATCGCCGACGGCAAGGCCGTGCTCGACGGCAACCACGAGCTCGCCGGCCAGCGTCTGCGCTTCGATTGCAAGGTACTGGACATCCGTCCGGCGACGCACGACGAGATGACCCACGGCCACGTGCACGGCGCGCATGGACACCATCATTGAACAAAGCCGACCGGTGACGGCGCTGCGGGTCGCGCGATGATTCGCTACGACAATCATCCGTCGGGACGGCACTTCCTGCAGATTCCCGGGCCGACCAACGTGCCCGATCGCGTGCTGCGCGCGATCGATCACCCGACGATCGACCACCGCGGGCCGGAATTCGCGCGCCTCGGCCGCTCGATCCTCGATCGCATCGGCGCGGTGTTCCAGACGCGGCAACCGGTCGTGATTTACGCCGGATCCGGTACCGGTGCGTGGGAGGCGGCGCTGGTCAACACGATGAGCGCAGGGGACGCCGTGCTGATGGCCGAGACGGGCCACTTCGCGTTGCTGTGGAAGCGGCTCGCCGAGCGACTCGGGCTGCGGCCGGCCTATCTGCCGGGTGACTGGCGCCATGGTGTGGACGCCGATGCCATCCATGACCGGCTTGCCGCCGACGAGAGTCACGCGATCAAGGCCGTCTGCGTCGTGCACAACGAGACGTCGACGGGAGTCGTCAGCGATGTCGCCGCGGTTCGTCGCGCGATCGATCGCGCGGGTCACCCGGCACTGCTGCTCGTCGACACGATCTCGTCGATCGGATCGCTCGACTACCGCCACGACGAATGGGGCGTCGATGTCACCATCGCGGGTTCGCAGAAGGGCCTGATGCTGCCGCCCGGGCTTTCCTTCAATGCGGTCAGCGAAAAGGCGCGCGAAACATCCAAATGCGCGACGCTCCCGCGTGCGTACTGGGCGTGGGACGAGATCATAGAGGCGAATCGCGGCGGCTACTGGCCGACGACGCCCGCAACGAATCTGTTGTACGGCCTCGATGCGGCGCTGGACCAGCTGCTGGACGAAGGCATGCCGAACGTCTTCGCGCGCCATGCGCGGCATGGCGAAGCGACGCGCGCGGCGGTTCGTGCATGGGGGCTCGAGATCGTCTGCCAGAATCCGGCCGAGTACAGCAACGTGCTGACCGGCGTGATGATGCCGGAGGGCCACGACGCGGACGCGTTTCGAAAGCTGGTGCTCGATCGTTTCGACATGTCACTCGGCACCGGTCTGTCGAAGTTGGCCGGACGCGTGTTCCGCATCGGGCATCTCGGCGATTTCAACGACCTGACGCTGATGGGGACGCTGGCCGGCGTCGAGATGGGGCTCGGGCTCGCGCGTGTGCCCCACCGGGCCGGCGGGGTCGGCGCTGCAATGGCGAGCCTCGCGGTGGCCGCGGCCGCCGCCGCGGCGGAGCGCGAGGAACGTCGCGCAGAACTCCTGCACGTCCGCTGACTTTCCTGGCCGAGGCCCCACGATGCAAGCGTCCACGATGCCCGATGACCTGACGCCTCTGCGCGACGCACTCGTCGATGCGCGCAGCCGTCGCGCCCGTATTGCAGCCGCGGGACTGCCGTCCCCGCGCAGTGATTCCGACGCCTACGCCGTCCAGGATGCGGTGGCCGCCGCCTTTGGATGGTTCCGTACGCGGCCGGTCTGCTGGAAGGTCGGTGCGGCGGGTCGCGACGCGGTCCCCAATGCAGCGCCGCTGCCGGCATCGGGCGTGCACGTCAGCCCGGCGCGATTCGGTGCGGAAACCTTCGGCCGCATCCTGATCGAAGGCGAGGTGGCGTTCAGGCTCGGCGATCCGCTGGCGGGTGACATCGCGCTCGACGACGTCGCAACGGCGTCGAAGTCCGTCGGCGAGATCGTCGTCACGATCGAAGTGGTCGACCCGCGACTGGCTGATTTCGAGGCCGCCCCGCCGACGTTGCGACTCGCCGACCAGAGCCTGCACGGCGCGCTGGTCATCGGCAGCGGCATGCGATGGCGCGGCTCACTGCTATGGGGGAACCAGGCCGCCATCGTCCGTAGCAACGGCGCAATCGCGCGCGAAACGGTGGGCGGCCACCCGCTGGGTGACCTGATGTTCCTGTTACCGTGGCTCGCGCGCCACGCCGCGTCGCGGGGCCTCCCCCTCGCCGCCGGCGATCTCGTCACGCTCGGAACGTGGACCGGCGTGTTCGAGGCGGGCGCCGGTCAGACGATCGACGTCGAGTTCCCGGGTATCGGCAGCGCGAGCGCGCGCTTCGACTGAGCGTTCGTCCGGCGCCTAGCCGCCCTGGCCGGAGGCGAGGCGACGCAATTCGTACAGTGCCGCCAGCGCATCGCGTGGCGTCAGCGTGTCGGGGTCCAGCGCCAAGAGCGCGGCCTCCACCGCGCTTTGCGTCTGGCCCCCGGCGGGCGGCGTGCCGCCGCTGCGAGCAAAGAGGTCGTGCTGAGAGTCGTCGCGCGTGTTGAATTTGTCGAGGCGCGCGAAGTAGCGTTGCGCCTGCTTCAGCGTGTCCGCCGGTACGCCGGCGAGCCGGGCGACCTGCAGGCCGTAGCTGCGGTTGGCGGGGCCGTCCTCGACGTGGTGCAGGAACACGATGCCGGGTCCCTGCTTGCCTTTCGTTTCGACGGCGTCCACGTGAACGTTCGCGCAGCCGTCGATTTCGGAAGGCAGCGCCGTCAGCTCGAAGTAATGCGTGGCGAACAGCGCGAGGCTCCGGTTGTGCTCGGCAAGCCGGTGCGCGATCGCCCACGCGAGCGCCAGTCCGTCGAAGGTCGACGTGCCGCGGCCAATCTCATCGATCAGAACGAGGCTTTGCGGCGTCGCTCGATTGAGGATGTAGGCGGCTTCGGTCATCTCGACCATGAACGTCGAGCGGCCGCCGGCCAGGTCGTCGGCCGCGCCAATCCGCGTGTAGATCG
The DNA here is from genome assembly GCA_039933815.1 of Betaproteobacteria bacterium. Classification (GTDB taxonomy): domain Bacteria; phylum Pseudomonadota; class Gammaproteobacteria; order Burkholderiales; family Casimicrobiaceae; genus VBCG01. The sequence continues at coordinate 2,122 of JBDTNI010000169.1, read as the reverse complement.
CGTCGAGGGGTCCGAGCGTCGCGCGTGCCGCGGGAACGAACATGCCGCAGCACGCAAGCAGCGCGATCACCGCCGTCTGCCGCATGTACGTTGACTTGCCGCCCATGTTCGGTCCGGTGACGACGAGCAGGCGCCGGCCCGCGTCGAGTGTCACGTCGTTGGCGATGAAAGCTTCGACCTGCTGCTCGACGACGGGATGCCGGCCGCCGGCAATGCGAAAACCGACAGCATCGACGAACTGCGGTCGCGTCAGACGCAGTGCGCCGGCGCGCTCGGCGAGCGTCTGCAGGACGTCGATCGTCGCCAGCGCGCGGGCGAACTGCTGCAGCGCGGGAATTGCCGGTGCCAGGTCCACGAGCAGTGCTTCGAAAAGCCGGCGCTCGCACGCGAGCGCGCGCTCCTGGGCGCGCAGCGCTTTCGACTCGAACGCGGCGAGCTCGGGTGTCGTGTAGCGCTCCGCATTCTTGAGCGTCTGTCGCCGCCGGTAATCGTCCGGCACGCGCTCGGACGCCGCCCGCGACACCTCGATATAGAAGCCGTGGACACGGTTGTATTCGACCTTCAGGGTGGCAACGCCGCTGCGCGCGCGTTCCCGACGCTCGAGGTCGACAAGAAACTCGGCGCAGCCGGCGTCGATGCCGCGCAACTCGTCGAGTTCTGCGTCGAAGCCTTCCGCGATGACACCACCGTCGCGAATCTGCGCCGCAGGCTCTTTCGCGACGGCGCGCTCGAGCAGCGCGTGCCAGCGCGGGTCGCAGCGCAGCGGCTGTTCGCATTCGCGCAGCGCGCCGGCGTCGACGACCGACAGCGCATCCGCGATCGCCGGCGCCGCGGCGAGCGTGTCGCGAAGGCCCGCGAGATCGCGCGGGCGCGCAGTGCGCAACGCGATGCGCGAGACGATCCGTTCGACGTCGACAGTGCGCCGCAGTGCGTCCGGCATTCGCCGCAGTACGGCGGACTCCCGCTGGAGCGCGTCGATCGCGTCGAGGCGCGTGGCGACGCGCGCGGCGTCGCGCAGCGGTTGCAGCAGCCACTGCCGCAGCAGACGACTGCCCGCCGCCGTCGCGCACGCGTCGAGCAGCGAATACAACGTAGGCTCGCGCTCGCCGGCCAGCGTCTGCGTGATCTCTAGGTTGCGCCGCGTCGCCGCGTCCATGGCGACGAAGTCGCTCGGTGCCTCGACGCGCAGCGTGGCGACATGGTCGAGCGACGCTTGCTGCGTCGTGGTCGCGTAGGTGAGCAGCGCGCCGGCCGCGCCGACGGCGATCGGCGCCGCGTCGGTGCCGAATGCCTTGAGGTCGTGCGTGCCGAGCTGGCGCGCCAGCGCTCGGTCGCCGTTTGCTGCGCCGAAGTGCCAAGCGGGCAGGCGTTGCAGTGATGCGTGGCCGCGCCACATCGGCGGCGTCGCATCGGCGGGGAGCAGCAGTTCGGCCGGTTCGATCCTTTCGAGCACGGCGGCGATGTCGGACGGCGCGACATCGGTCAGCGTCACGGTACCCGAGGCGAGGTTTAGCCATGCAACGCCCGCGCGGTCTCCGTCGACGACGACTGCGGCGAGCAGCGCGTCGCGCTTGGCGTCGAGCAGTCCACCGTCCGTCAGCGTTCCCGGCGTCACGATGCGCGTGATCCGGCGTTCAACCAGCCCTTTGCTCGTCGCCGGGTCGCCGATCTGGTCGACGATGACGGCGCTTTCGCCGCGCGCGAGCAGGCGCGTCAGGTGTTGCTCCAGCGCGTGGTAGGGCACACCCGCCATCGGGATCGGCGCGCCGGCCGACTGGCCGCGCGCCGTCAGCGTGATGTCGAGCAGCCGCGATGCGCGCTCGGCGTCGGCGTAGAACAGCTCGTAGAAATCCCCCATCCGGTAGAACAGCAGGCGATCCGGATGCTCGCCTTTGAACCGCAGGTACTGCTGCATCATCGGCGTGGGCGCGGACGCCGGCCGGTCAGGCGCCGTCCCGGATGAGCCTGGGGAGTTCGTGCTCGAGAGGTCTGGCAAACGCGCTCCAGTCATTCGTGGGTAGTGGCCGCTGCGCGAGCGACCCGTGTCCGCGGCGATTATCCCGCGAACGGAAAATTCCGCCGCCGCGCGGTGTCGCCGCCCGCGCAATGTACCGCGTTCGAC
>JBDTNI010000168.1:0-5532 GCA_039933815.1 Betaproteobacteria bacterium | reverse complement strand
CATCTCACCGGCGACGATCCGGAGGGCGTCGTCGCCGCTGACGAGCGCGCGCAGGCTACCACGACGATATCCGACGCGCAAAGCCGCCGCGTGGGGACCCCCATCACCGTGAACGGCTCCGCAGCCTGCCACGCCGGGCTGTCGACGTCGGGCTCGTTTGCCTGCTGCAGCAGGTTCCAATGCACGTCGAATTCGAGGCCGTCGTGACTCGTAAGCGGCGCGCTGTGATACGCGTCGGGCAGCCGTTCGGCGAGCGGATGCGTCGTCCGCCATCCGTCGGCGATCAGTGCGCGCATTGCGTCGGCGCCGCGCGTGGCCGGCACGAGCGCGTCGAAATCGTTCATCGGACGCAGCGCGAGATCCGCGTAGTGCACGGCGCCGAGCACGCCGCCCTTGAGGACGAGCGTCGGCAGGCCGGCGGCGTGCAGCGCGGCGAGCGCGCGCGCGGCGCGTGCCCGGAGAAGGTTGCCGTGATAGAACGTCCGCCGATAGGCACCCACGATGCGCCGCCGCGCGTCGTCGTCTTTCGGAATCCGGTCGAGACGCGGCATCAGGAGCGGTAGCAGCCGCGCCGAGCCGGCGTCGATCGATTCGAGATCGTGCACCGCGCGCCAGCGGCGCCACGCCGCGGCGACGCCGTCCTCCGCACCCACCGCCGCTTCGAGCAGATCTTCCTGCCCGGCGGTCGGCAGCCATGCGCCGCCGATCATCGGTCGTCGTCCCCCCGCGCTGCGCGCAGTCGATCGAGGTGCCGCTTCGCCACGACGAGATACGCGTGCGCGGCGCCGGCGTCGGCGTGCGTGGAGTTCGTCTCGTGCAACCGCCGCTCCACCAGCACGTCCGCGTGCATGTCGCCCGCGACGCCCGCCGCGCGCGCCCGGCTGAACCAGTCGATCGCCTCGCCGATGCGCAGCACCTCGTCGAACCCGCCGACCGTCGCCAGTGCGGCGCGCCGGACGACGAGCGCGCTCGTCAGCCAACCGTCGGCGTGCGGGGCGTTCTGCGCACGAAGGCGCCGCTGCGCGTCGTCCGACAGTTCGGGGCTCACGAACGTCTGCATTCGCGACACGACGTAACCGAGCGTGGGGGTCTCGTCGAACTGGCGCATCGCCGCGCGGATCCGCCCGCGCCGCCAGCGATCGTCGGCGTCGAGAAACGCGACGAAATCCGCGTCGCTGCGCGCGATGCCGGCGTTGCGCGCGCTTGCCGCGCCGCGCCGTGCCTGGCCATGCACGTCGACCGGCGGGCCGTACGCGCGCGCGATGTCGGCCGACGCGTCCGTCGAGCCGTCGTCGACGACGATGATCCTCCGAACAGCGAGCGTCTGCGACAGCACGCTGGCGACGGCTTCCCGCAGATACGCCGCCGCGTTGTGGACGGGAATGACGGCATCGACCGTGGCGCTCATGCGGATTCGCCGCCCGCCCTGCGCCTGACGAGCGACGCGTGGAGGATGTGCGCCATCAGCGCATGGCGCCGTGCCTCGACGCCGACAGTCCCGCTGAGATTATGGACGTGAATGCGGCGATGGACGATGGCGCGGTCGACGTGCACGTACGGCAAGCCAGCGTCGATCGCGCGGACGATCCAGTCGGAATCGTCGAGGGGGACCTTCGCGGCGTCGAACGGACCGACACGACCGAACGCGGCGACGCGAACGACGAGCGTTCCCGTACCGTATCCGCGCTGGTCCACGCCGAGCGTCCGCGCGTCGACCCATCCGGGCAGCTGCGTCAGCCCCGGGCTCAGGAAATTGCGGATCGCGCAGACGGCGAAACCAAGCGCCGGATCGGCGGCGAACGCCGCCATCTGCAGTTCCAGCTTGCGTGCGTCCCAGACGTCGTCCTGGTCGAGCAGCGCGACGATATCGCCGGACGCTTCGGCGATGCCGCGGTTGCGCGCGATCGCGCATCCGCGGTTCGACTGCGACAGCACGCGTATCTGCGGGTATGCCGCGAGCAGCGACGCGCTGCGATCCGTCGATCCGTCGTCGACGGCGACGATCTCGTCGGGTGGACGGGTCTGCTTGAACACGCTGCGGACGGCGTCGTCGAGGAAGCGCTCGCCGTCATGCACGGTGACGACGACCGTCAGGCGCATCGGCTGCTTTCGACCGGCGTTGCGACCACCGGCTGCGCGAGAAATCCTTCGATCGCCGCGACGATCTCGGTCTCGTCGGTCGAAAGATGGAGGCGGTACGTCGGTACGTGCCGGCACAACGTCGCGATGCGGGCGAGCGCATCGGCGCCGGCCAGCGGAAACTGCAGGATCGAACTCGGTGCGATCGCGCGCAGCGCTTCCGGCGCGGCCAGCGGCGCAAACGTGGTGCGCGATGCTCGCGCGACGTTCGGCACGACGAGGGCCCGTACCGGCATCTGCGGCGCCAGCCGTTGCGGCGCGATTCGATGGACGAAGAGCATCGGTTTTTCGTCGAGCCGGTCGAGATTGCTGAAGTGGCCAGTGAACGCCGGATGCCGGCCCAGGCTTTCGCGGCGCACCTTCGCCGTCGCATACAACGCGTGCGCGGTGATCGGCGCACGGCAGTCGACCGCGACGTAGTCGTCACCGACAAACTGAAGTCCCGACGCGAGGCACGCGAGTGCCGTGCTCGACTTGCCGGCGCCGCTCGGGCCGGCGATCAGAATACCGCCCCCGGCACCGCCGACGGCGGCGCTGTGGAGCACGATGCCGCCGCGCCCGAGCATCCACCATTGCAGCAGATGCCTGAGCGGCGCCGCATGCTCGTAGTACGGCAACCGCGACGCGTTGCGGTACCAGACGTAGCCACGACACGCGTGGTGATCGTAGAGCGTGGCCGACCCGATGTCGGGCTGCAGGTACGCCTGCATGCCGGCGGCGTTCACGGCTGTCAGCCCCGGTCCTTCATTCGGCAGCGCGATGCCGGCCGGCCAGGAAAACGCGCTGCCGTCGAACAGCCGGATGACGAGCGCGGCGGGCGCGTCGTCGGCAACGCGCAGCGGCTCCAGCGCAGTCAGCGGCGGCGTCGCGGCGTCACCGGAGTCAACGGCAACGCACGCGCCGGCGAGCCGGTAGACACGACGCTGCGCCGGCGAGCGCGACGCGTCGTCGAACGCATCACGAAGCCTCGCGAGCGCGCCAGCGTGGCCGGAATCCGATGACGTCACGTCGGCGCGTCGTCACCCGGGCGCGACGGCCAGCCGAAGTCGCCGACGTCGTGGACCGGATCCACGATGAGCAGCGCCCGCATGTCGTCGTAGCGGTCGAAGCGCAGCCCGCCATACGCGACAGGGACGACGGTGGTGCCGTCCTCGCCCACGTGCGGATCGGTCGCCGGCACGGCACCGGGTGTGTGCGCATCGGGCACCAGTACGCCCTCGGCGACGAGACCGGCGACAAAGGCGTCGGCATCATCGGCAAGCGTCGTCGGATCGACGTCGAATCGCGCGCAGGCGACGGCCGGCAACGACGACAGCGGCGCCCCGCCGATCAGCGAATGCCAGACGACGGCGCTGGCACCGGACACGCTGTAATACGCGCCGCTTTCGAGATTGATCACCATCACCTCGCCGTCGATCGCTTCAGCGATCACCGGCGGGCTCTTCAGGCGGAAACGCGTGTCGGGCGCGTAGCGGTGCACGGATCTGTTCATCGGCTCGGCACGGGAATCAGCGGCCCCGCGCAATATCGGTAAAATCCAGCATTTCGCAAAGGCAAGCGCATCCGGCGCCGCGATGAAAACGTTTCAGCAAATCATACTCGACCTCCAACAATACTGGGACGCGGAGGGATGTGCGCTGCTCCAGCCCTACGACATGGAAGTCGGCGCGGGGACGTCGCACACCGCCACATTCCTGCGCGCGCTCGGCCCCGAGCCGTGGCGCGCCGCGTATGTGCAGCCGTCGCGCCGACCGAAGGACGGGCGCTACGGCGAGAACCCGAACCGCATGCAGCATTACTACCAGTTCCAGGTAGTGCTGAAGCCCGCCCCGCCCGACATCCTCGACCTGTATCTCGGCTCGCTTGCCGCCGTCGGCTTCGACCTCCGCCGCAACGACGTCCGCTTCGTCGAGGACGACTGGGAAAACCCGACGCTCGGCGCGTGGGGACTGGGATGGGAAGTTTGGCTGAACGGGATGGAAGTGACGCAGTTCACCTACTTCCAACAGGTGGGCGGACTCGATTGCGACCCCGTCACCGGCGAGATCACGTACGGGCTCGAGCGGCTGGCCATGTACCTGCAGGGCAAGGAAAACGTGTTCGACCTCGCGTGGACTGCGGCCCGCGACAAGGGCGCGCAGCGCGCGCTGACCTACGGCGACGTCTATCACCAGAACGAGGTCGAGCAGTCCGCGTACAACTTCGAGCAGTCGAATGCGCAGAAGCTCGTCGAACTCTTCGCTTTCTTCGAGAGCGAGGCGAAACGGCTGCTGGACGTGCGACTGCCGATGCCCGGCTACGAGATGATCCTGAAGGCGGCGCACACATTCAACCTGCTCGATGCGCGCGGCGCGATCTCGGTCACCGAGCGCGCCGCGTACATCGGACGTATCCGCGCGCTGTCGCGACAGGTCGCGCAGGCGTACGTCGATTCGCGCGCAGCGCTCGGGTTCCCGATGCTGGCCGCGCGCCATCGCAGACACGCCGCATGAGGGTCGGCGACGACGCGGCGCACGTGACGACGGGCGCGCCGTGAGGCCACCGCAAGACGCGGCAGAAGGTGTGGCGAACGCGACGCTCGCCGTCGAGCTCGTGACCGAGGAGCTGCCCCCAAAGTCGCTGAAAGCGCTGGGCGCCGCGTTTGCGGACACGCTCGCCGCCGCCCTTGCGCGGCGCGGACTGCTCGGCGCGGGAACCCGCACGTCGGGCTATGCGACGCCGCGCCGGCTTGCAGTTGTCATCACCGACGTGCGCGCCGTCGCCCCCGATGTCGACGTCGTCGACAAGCTGATGCCCGCGAAAGTGGCGTTCGACGCGCAGGGACAACCGTCGCTCGCGCTGCAAAAGAAATTGGCGGGCCTCGGCCGCGCGCATCTTGCGACAGCTGCGCCGGAGGCGCGGGACGGCCCCGACCATCGCTACACCGCCTCGGACGGCAAGGCCGATTACGTGTTTCTGAAAAGCGTCGCGAAAGGTCAGCCGCTCGCGCGGGCGTTGCAGGAAGCGCTCGACGAGACGATTGCGCGGCTTCCGATCGCCAAGGTGATGCGCTATCCGGCGCCGGGCAGCTATTACAGCGACGTCGCGTTCGTCAGACCCGCGCACCGGCTGCTCGCGCTTCATGGCACGACGACGGTGCCGGTCCGCGTGCTCGGCCTCGACGCGGGCAACGTCACATCGGGCCACCGGTTCCTGGCACGCGACGACCTCGTCGTTCGCTCGGCCGACGCCTACGCACCGACGCTCGAAGCAGAAGGGAAGGTGGTGCCCGACTTCGCCGCGCGACGCGCGACGATCGTCGACGAACTGATCCGTGCGGCCAGCGGTGCGACGGTCATCATGCCCGACCCGCTGGTCGACGAAGTGACGGCGCTCGTCGAATGGCCGGTCGTG
>JBDTNI010000167.1:0-5561 GCA_039933815.1 Betaproteobacteria bacterium | reverse complement strand
GCGCGTCCGAGAGGCGCGCGCGCGACGACTAACCGCCGGCGCAGTGGCCGGTCATTGGATACGACGGGAGCGGCATGAACTACGATCTGGAAGCGGCACGGCTGAAGAAGGACTGGGCGGAACACCCGAGGTGGAAGGGCGTCGACCGAGGCTATACGGCCGAAGACGTCGTCCGCCTGCGCGGCTCCCTGCACATCGAGCACACGCTCGCGCGCCGGGGTGCGGACAAGCTCTGGAAACTGATCAGCGAGGAGCCGTTCGTCAACACGCTCGGCGCGCTGACCGGAAACCAGGCGCTGCAGCAGGTCAAGGCCGGTCTGAAGGCGATCTACCTGTCGGGCTGGCAGGTCGCCGCCGATGCGAACATCGCGGGCGAGATGTATCCCGACCAGTCGCTTTATCCGGCGAACTCGGTGCCGGCCGTCGTTCGACGGATCAACAATACCTTCGTTCGCGCCGACCAGATCGCCCACGCCGAAGGCAAGAACGACATCGATTATTTCGCGCCGATCGTCGCCGACGCCGAGGCGGGCTTCGGCGGCGTTCTGAACGCGTTCGAGCTGATGAAGGCGATGATCGAGGCGGGCGCCGCCGGTGTCCATTTCGAGGACCAGCTTGCCTCGGTCAAGAAATGCGGCCACATGGGGGGCAAGGTGCTCGTGCCTACGCGCGAAGCCGTCGAGAAGCTCGTCGCGGCGCGGCTGGCAGCGGATTGCCTGGGCGTCCCGACGATCCTCCTGGCACGCACGGACGCCGAGGCTGCCGACCTCGTCACGTCGGACATCGACGATATCGACAAGCCGTTCTGCACCGGCGAACGGACGGTCGAGGGTTTCTACAAGACGCGTGCGGGTCTCGACCAGGCCGTTTCCCGTGGCATCGCCTACGCGCGCTACGCCGATTTGATCTGGTGCGAGACAGGCAGGCCCGACCTCGCGTTCGCCAAGGCGTTCGCCGACGCGATCCACGCGAAGTTTCCCGACAAGATGCTGGCGTACAACTGCTCGCCGTCGTTCAACTGGAAGAAGAACCTCGACGACGCGACCATCGCCCGCTTCCAGCGCGAACTCGGCGCGATGGGCTACAAGTTCCAGTTCATCACGCTTGCCGGCTTTCACAGCCTCAACTACTCGATGTTCCACCTGGCGCACGGTTACGCGCGCAACAACATGGCGGCATTCGTGGAGTTGCAGGAGGCCGAGTTCGCCGCCGTGGATAAGGGCTTCACCGCCGTCAAGCATCAGCGCGAGGTCGGCACCGGTTATTTCGACGCCGTGACGCAGACGGTGCAGGGAAGCCAGTCGTCGACGACCGCTCTCAAGGGATCGACGGAAGACGAGCAGTTCTTCGACGACGCCAAGAAGCTGCACGTCGCCAACGGCTGATCGATCGGGCCGAACCGGGATGCGGCGACCGTTCGTCGCTCCCGTGCGCCGCGGTGTCGCCTAGACGCCGCGGCGTTTTCATTGATCCAACGCCGGGCGGGGTAGCTTGACGCCGGGCGCCGACGCGTGGCCTGCGTTCCGGCTCGCAGCGCGCGCCGCGCTCGCTAAAGTTAGACCTGGCCCTTCGCTACGGGCCGTTGCGCACTGGCGACCCATTCGCTCCACGAGCCGGGATAAAGCCGCGTGAGGGGGTAGCCGGCGACGGTCATGGCGAGCAGATTGTGGCAGGCGCTGATGCCGGAGCCGCAGTAGTGAACGAGATCGTCGGGGGCGCGTCCGTGCAGCATCGCCTCGAACTCCTCGCGCAGCTCGCGCGGACTGCGAAAGGTGCCGTCAGCGGCCACGTTGCGCGTGTAGGGACGATTGATTGCGCCAGGAATGTGGCCGGCAATCGGGTCGAGCGGCTCGACGTCGCCACGGTACCGCTCCGCCGCTCGAGCGTCGAGGAGCAACAGGCCGTGCCGCGGCAGGCTCGCGGCGACGCCGGTCGCGCTCACCGTGGGCCGCACATGGGCGGGCACGAACGTCGTCGGCTGCACCGCCGGCAACTGGGCCGAGACGGGCCTGCCTTCGCGCTGCCATTTCGTGAACCCGCCATCGAGCACAGCGGCGTTATCGTGACCGAGCCAACGCAGCATCCACCACAGCCGCGACGCGAACATGCCGCTTCCCTGATCGTAGACGGCGACCTGCTTGGTCGCGTCGATGCCGAGGCGGCCGAACAGCGCAGCCGCCGCTTCGGGTGTCGGCAGCGGATGCCGGCCGTTGCGTCCGGTCTTGTGTGCCGACAATTCGCGCTCAACGTGCGCGAAGCGTGCGCCGGGAACGTGCGACTGTGCATACGCCTCGGTGCCGAACGTGTCGGGCTGGGCGAGGTCGTGGCGCACGTCGACGATGACGAACGCCGGGTCGTCCAGACGCGCGGCGAGAGTCTCGGTATCGATCAGCGTCGAAAAGCCGGGCGGGGTCATCGTGGGGCGCCCGCGGAAGCCCGCAAATGCTCGCGGCCCGTCGGGACGCGTTGATCGCTCGCCGCGCTCGCCGCACGCGCGGGGCGTTCAGATTCCCGCAAGGTGCAGCTCCATTTCGCGGCGATAGAACTCGTGAAAATGTTGCATTCCGTCTTCCATTGGCGATTGATACGGGCCGACTTCGCTGCGGCGCTGCGCGAACAGCGCGTTGCGCCCCGCATCCATCCGCTCGGCGATCTCGTCGTCCTCGCGCGCCGTCTCGCGGTACGCGGCCTGCTGTGCTGCGACGAACTCGGGTTCGAACAGCGCGATATCCTCGGGATAGTAGTACTCGACGACGTTCAGCGTGCGATCCATCGCCTTGGGAACGAGCGTGCTGATGACGAGCGCGTCCGGATACCACTCGACCATGATGTTCGGATAGTACGTGAGCCAGATCGCGCCGTGGGCCGGACGCTCGCCGCGCGTGTACTCGAGAACTGCCTTGTGCCAGCGCTCGTAGGTGCGCGTGCCGGCTTTCGCAAGCCCGTTGTTGACGCCGACGAACTGGACCGATGCCCAGTCGGCGAACTGCCAGCGCAGGTCGTCGCAAGTGACGAACTGGCCGAGGCCGGGATGAAATGGTTCGACGTGGTAGTCCTCCAGGTACACCTCGATGAACGTCTTCCAGTTGTAACGGCACTCGTGAAGCTCGACATGATTGAGCGCATACCCCGAGAAGTCGATGTCGCCGAGCGTGAGGCGCTCGAGATCGCGCGCGACGTCACGTTGACCGTCGAACAGCAGGCCCTTCCAGTTCTGCATCGGCGTGCGGCCGAGGTGCTCGCACGGCTGGTCGGCGAAATGCGGCGCTCCAAGCAGTTTTCCCTGCAGGTCGTAGGTCCAGCGGTGGATCGGGCACACGATGTTCGGCGTGTTGCCCTTGCCGCTGAGCATGATCGCCTGCCGGTGACGACAGATGTTCGACAGCAGCTCGATACCCTGCGGGGCGTGGACGAGCGCCTGCGCGTTGTCTCGCCCGGCGAGAACCTGGTAGTCGCCCGGTTCGGGGACCATCAGCGAATGCCCGACATAGCGCGGCGCGCGCGCCAGCAAATGAGCGCGCTCGGCGTCGAAAACGCGGGGATCGCAGTACCAGGAAGGCGGAAACTGCGAAGTGGCGTGCCGCAACCGCGCGGCCATGGCGAGATCGGACATCGGTCATCCTTTCACGTTCAAAACCAACCAACCCAACCCAACAACCCAAGGCGCCGTGAGACCGTAGATGGCGTCCGGACCGCTTTGCTAAGTCGGCCGCGCGAAAGGAAATTCGCGTGGAGGCCCCGTGTCAGGGAGTCCTCAAAAGGCCGCGTCGTCAACATGTTATTATATTGGGCTGTCCGGTCGCGGGTCAAGGACCGGACGTCCGCTGAATCACTGCGATTTGTGCCGCTCATGTCCGAGACAACCGAATTCCCCAGCAGTTTCGAATCGGCGCTCGCGGAGCTGGAGGTGATCGTCGGCCGCATGGAGTCGGGCGAACTTCCGCTGCATGAATCGCTTGCGGCGTACAAGCGCGGCGCCGAACTGCTCGCGTATTGCCAATCGGCCCTGAAGGACGCGCAACAGCAGGTCGAGGTGCTCGAGAAAGGCGCACTGCAGCCGTTCTCGCCGGACGACGTCGACGATGCCTGACCGCGCGTTCGCGGACTGGACGCGCGAACGACAGCAGCGAATCGAGCAGGTGCTCGACGGACTGCTGCCGTCCGCCGAGGCGCCGGGCTCACCGCGGCTGGCGGCGGCCATGCGGTATGCGACGCTTGGCGGCGGCAAGCGGATGCGACCCCTTCTCGCCTACGCGGCGGCCGAGCTCGCCGGCGGCGCTCGCGACGACGTCGACCGTTGCGCGGCCGCGGTTGAGTTCATCCACGCGTATTCGCTGATCCACGACGACCTGCCGTGCATGGACGACGACGCGCTGCGCCGTGGCAAGCCGACGTGCCACATCGCGTTCGGCGTTGCGACGGCGCTGCTCGCCGGCGACGCGCTGCAGTCGCTCGCGTTCGCGACGCTGGCCGGCGCGCGCCGGATGTCCTTGAATGGTTGCCGGCTTCTCGCCGATGCTGCCGGTCACGCAGGGATGGCGGGCGGGCAGCAGCTCGACCTCGATGCGACGGGCGCCGCACTCGACGTCGGCGCGCTGAACACGCTGCACGCACTGAAGACCGGCGCGCTGATTCGCGCGGCGGTCAGGCTCGGCGCCGCATGCGGTCGGACGCTGGATGGCCACGAGGCGCGCGCGCTCGATGCGTACGCAGCAGCCGCCGGGCTCGCTTTCCAGGTGGTCGACGATGTGCTCGACGTCGAGGGATCGGACGCGACGCTGGGCAAGACCGCCGGCAAGGACGCCGTACAGAACAAGTCGACGTTCGTGACGCTGCTCGGTCTCGAACCGGCGCGTCGTCGTTCGCAGGCGCTGCATGCGGAGGCGGTAGCGGCCCTCGAGCCCCTCGGCGCGGCCGGCGGCCGGCTCGTCCAGCTCGCCGACTGGATCGCGTCGCGCAAGTCGTGACGCGCCGCAACCGCGCGGGCGGTGAACCAAGTTGCGTGTCGACGTTCTGACGGCGGTCCCTATGGCAAACTGATCGCGCAATGAACCGACCCGAATCCCCGAGCCGCCTCATCCCCATTCCGGACGTGCAGTCCGAGCGCGACGAGCGGCACATCGCGATCGAGCGCGTCGGCATCAAGGGGCTGCGTTATCCGCTGCCGTTTGCCGATGGCGACGCCGCGGTCCAGTCGACGATCGCTCGATGCAATGTCTACGTCGCGCTGCCGGATTCGCAGAAGGGCACGCACATGTCGCGCCTGGTCGAGCTCCTCGAGTCGCGCGCGCAACCCGGCGCGCCCGCACTATCGGTCGCAGGACTGCGTTCGTTCGTGGACCAGCTCGTGGCGCGGCTGGGCGCGCCGGGCGGTCGCGTGGAGCTCGCGTTCCCGTTCTTCGTGCGCAAGTCCGCGCCGGTGTCGGGCGTGTCCAGCCTGGTCGATTTCGACGTCGAGCTGACGGCGGAGCTCGACGCCGGGCAGTACGCATGCACGATTTGCGTCGCCGCGCCGGTGACGTCGTTGTGCCCGTGCTCGAAGGAAATCTCGGAGTACGGGG
>JBDTNI010000166.1:0-5564 GCA_039933815.1 Betaproteobacteria bacterium | reverse complement strand
TATGTGCGTCGCCGCGACGACGGAGTTCGAGAACGTGCCGGCCGCCGCGCTCGAGTTCCTCGCCCGCGAGCTGCGCGTGACGCCGGGTGCGAGCAGTGTCGCAATCGCGCAGGACCGAATCAGCGAAAAGACGTTCCTGGCCGGCGCCGGGTTCGACGTCGCGCCGTTCGCCGTGCTCCGGACACGGGCGGACGCCGCCGCCGTCGACGAGCGCCTGTTGCCCGGCATCGTCAAGAGCGCGCGCTTCGGCTACGACGGCAAAGGCCAGGTCCGCGTTCGCACGCGCGACGACGTCGTCGCCGCCTTCGACGCGACGCTGCAGGCGCCTTCGGTGCTCGAACGGATCGTCACGCTCGCAGTCGAGCTGTCGGTGATCGTCGCGCGCGACGACGCCGGCAACGTCGTCACGTGGCCCGTGGCCGAGAATCGCCACCGCGACGGCATCCTCGACATGTCGATACTGCCCGCCCGCGTGGCCGACGATCTCGCGCGGCGGGCACGCGACGTCGCGACCGCCGTCGCGACCGCGCTCGAATATCGAGGCGTGCTGTGCGTCGAGCTGTTCGTCGCGCGCGACGGCGCGCTGCTGATCAACGAGATCGCACCGCGCCCCCACAACAGCGGCCACGCCTCGATCGACGCGTGCGTGACATCGCAGTTCGAGCAGCAGGTGCGCGTGCTCGCCGCGCTTCCGCTCGGCGACACGCACCAGCACACGCCGGCGGTGATGGTCAATGTGCTCGGGGACGTCTGGTTCGACGGCGAGCGGACGGCCCCGCGCGAGCCCCAGTGGGCGCGCGTGCTCGCGCACGGCGGCGCGAAGCTGCATCTGTACGGCAAGCGCGAGCCGCGCCGCGGTCGCAAGATGGGTCATGTGACGTGCCTCGGCGCCACGCTCGACCAGGCCCTCGCCACCGCCCACGCGGTCAGGGCCGACCTCGGCATTCCGGCAGACGCGTGACGGCGCGGACGTCACGCCGCCACACACGGTCACTCCGGGTCAGCGTTTGGACGACGTCCTGGCCGCACGGCGGACGGCGGACGACGGCAGCGCCGCGACGCGCGCGTACTCGGGATCGTCGAACCGGCCGCCGGCCTGCATGTACTGCAACGCCATGTCGGTCGCATCGACGCCGAAGAACAGCTCGCCGTTTGCAACGATCGTAGGGACGCCGAACACGCCCCGCGCGATTGCCGCGTCCGTCTCGTCGCGCAGCGCCTTTTTGACTGCGGGATCGGCAATGCGCGCGTCCGCATCGGCGATCTCGAGTTCGGCGGCGAGTTCAACCCACTCGATCGGCAGATCAGGCAGCCGTCCGTCGCGCCAGACGAACCGGAAGATGCGCGTGATCGCATCGAGGCGGCAGTCGCACGCGATGGCCATCCGCAGCAGCGGTAGCGGGCTGAACGGATGGCTGGGCGGGAAGCGCAACGGGATGCCCAGCGCCTTGGCCTGCCAGATGACGAACCGATACGTGAATACACGCTTCGGCGCGATCTCCGCCGGCCCCTTCTGACCGTTCGCGTCGAGGATCGCTGCGAACAGCACCGGATGCGGCCTTATGGACGCCGCGTGCGGTTGCAGCCGCTCGCACTGCAGGTACGAGAACGGCGACACGAAATCGAAGTACCAGTCGGCGATCATCGCCGTTCAGCGTCACTTCGTCTGCGCGCGACAGCGGCCAGCACCTGCCCGCGCGCGTCGTCGTCGAGACTTCCCCACACGGCGATCTCGTCGAGCGTCCGCAGGCAGCCGATGCAAAGGCCCGTCGCGTCATCCATGCGGCACACGCTGATGCACGGCGACGCGATCGGTGCCGGCACGACGCCGGCGCTTCGCGCACTCAAGGAGCGACCCCGCTGATCGCCGCGATCGTCGACGGCATGCGACGCCACGTCAGGCGGCCGCCGGATCCGACGTCGCATCGAGCGCGCGGGCGACGCGTGAATTCGTCGGCCGCTGCAGATGCCGCGAGATGAACCGTCCCGCCTCGCGCAGCTTCGCGAGATCGACACCCGTCTCGATGCCTAGGCCGTCGAGCAGGTAGACGACGTCCTCGGTCGCGACGTTACCGGTGGCACCCTTCGCGTACGGGCACCCGCCGAGTCCGGCCACCGAGCAGTCGAATGTCGCAACGCCCATCTCGAGCGACGCGTAGATGTTCGCGAGCGCCTGCCCGTACGTGTCGTGAAAATGCCCGGCAAGCGCGGCCATCGGAACGCGTTCGGCCACCGCGGCAAGCAGCCGTTGCGTCTTGCGCGGCGTCCCGGTGCCGATCGTGTCCCCGAGCGACACTTCGTACGCGCCCATCGCGTGCAGCGACGCCGCGATCCGCGCGACAACGCCGGCGTCGACGTCGCCCTCGTACGGGCAACCGAGGACGACGGAAATGTAGCCACGGACGCGGACGCCAGCTGCGCGTGCGGCGTCGAACACCGGGCGCGCGCGTTCGAGACTCTCGGCGATCGAGCAGTTGATGTTTCGCCTCGAGAACGCTTCGGTGGCGGCGTCGAGCATGGCGACCTCGTCCGCGCCCGCCGCCACGGCGGCGTCGAAGCCCTTCAGGTTCGGGGTCAGCACCGGATAGCGGACACCGTCGCGCCGCGCGATGCGCGCCATCACGTCGGCAGCGTCCGCCATTTGCGGCACCCACTTCGGCGACACGAACGACGTCGCCTCGATCGCGGGCAATCCTGCCGCCGTCAGCAAGTCGATCAGCCCGACCTTGACGTCGGTCGGCACCATAGCCTTTTCGTTTTGCAACCCGTCGCGCGGTCCGACTTCGCACAACCGCGCGCGCGCCGGCAGGCTCAAAAAGAGCGGGCTCATGGTGCGGCAGCGGGCGCCGCCGCGGCGAGTTCGACGAGATCGGCGCCTTCGGCGACGCGATCCCCGACGCCGAAATGGACGGCGACAACCTGGCCATCGGCCGGCGCGGTGATCGTGTGCTCCATTTTCATCGCCTCCAGTACCACCAGCGCGGCGCCTTTCGACACCCGCGCGCCCGCCTTCACCAGCACGGCGACGACGGTTCCGGACATCGGTGCCGCCAGATGTCCGGCCGGTTCCGCGTCATCGCCGGTATGGACCAGCGGATCGATGCGCACGAGGCGCGCGCGAACACCCGGTGCAAAAACGCTGACGACCTCGCCGTCGCGGACGACGGACGCGGCCTGCCGCGGCTGCGACGTGGCGACGATCGTCAGGTGCCCGTCATTCCCATCGGCGCGCACGCTCGGGTCTTCGATGTCGCCCGTCAGCGCCAGCGATCCGTCCGCGTTCGGCCGGACGTCGATCGCGTAGCGCCGGACGGTATCGCCGAACACGAAGCCGATCCGGTGCGCGGCGCTGCCGTTCCACCACGCGTCGGTCAGGTGCCACGGCGAATGCGCGTCGGAGGAACGGCGGGCCGCCAAGCGCGCGCCGCGTTCGAGCGCCTGGTATTCGGCGACCGTCGCCGCGATCAGCGCAGCACGCGGCGTCTGCGCCGCCGCAGGCAGCAGCGCGTCCCGATAGGTCTCGATGAGGCCGGTGTCCACTCGGCCCGACGCAAACGCCTCGTGCGCAACGACGCGCTCGAGGAACGCGACATTCGTCGTCACGCCGGCCACCTCGCACTGCGCCAGCGCGCGAAGCAGCGCGGCGCGGGCGCCGTCGCGATCGCGTCCCCAGCCGATCACCTTCGACAGCAGCGGATCATAGAAGGGGCTGACCTCGTCGCCGGCGCGATATCCGGTGTCGACGCGAACGCCGGCGGTGGCGTCCGGCATCCGCCAATGCGTGATGCGGCCGATCGACGGCAGAAAGCCGCGGTCGGGATCCTCCGCGTAGACACGAGCCTCGATCGCGTGACCGTCGATCGCGAGGTCGTCCTGCGCGAGCGGCAGCGCTTCTCCGGCGGCAACCTCGAGCTGCCATTCGACGAGATCGAGCCCGGTGATCATCTCGGTCACCGGGTGCTCCACCTGCAGCCGCGTGTTCATCTCCATGAAAAAGAACGCGCCGTCCTGCTCCGCGATGAACTCGACCGTGCCGGCGCCGACGTAGCCGATCGCGCGGGCCGCCGCCGTCGCCGAATCGCCCATCGCCTGCCGGCGCGCTGCGTCCATGCCGGGTGCCGGCGCTTCCTCGATCACCTTCTGGTTGCGTCGCTGCACGGAGCAGTCGCGCTCGAACAGATGCACGACGTTGCCGTGCGTGTCGGCGAAGACCTGGATCTCGATGTGCCGTGGCGCGCGCAGGTAGCGCTCGATCAGCACGCGGTCGTCGCCGAACGCCGCTTTCGCCTCGCGTTGCGCCGACGCGAGCGCTCCGGCGAACTCGTCCTCGCGCGTCGCGACCTTCATGCCCTTGCCGCCGCCGCCGGCGGTCGCCTTGATCAGCACCGGATAGCCGACGCGCGACGCCTCGCGCGCGAGCAGCGCGCCATCCTGGTCGTCACCGTGATACCCGGGAACGACGGGTACCCCCGCACGCGACATGATGGTCTTCGCTGCCGATTTCGATCCCATCGCGGCGATCGCCGCCGGCGGCGGTCCGACGAACACGACGCCCGCGCGCGCGCAATCCGCGGCGAACTGCTCGTTTTCGGACAGGAAGCCGTACCCCGGATGAATGGCTTGTGCACCCGCCTGCCGGGCCACGTCGAGGATCGCTGCGCCGTTCAGGTAGCTTTCGCGCGGCGCGGCGGGGCCGATGCAGAACGCGACGTCGCACAGGGCGACATGGAGCGCCCGCGCGTCGACGTCGCTGTAGACGGCGACCGTGCGGATGCCGAGCCGCCGCGCCGTGCGGGCGATCCGGCACGCGATCTCGCCGCGATTCGCGATCAGGAGCGTGTCGAACACGTCAGCCGCGGCCGCCGATGACGATATCCCACGCGATCAGGCTCCAGACGATCGACAGGACCGTGAAGCTCGCGCCGAATGCCAGCGCGCGGTGGGTGACGCGGTTGTACGTCGTGTGGATATACGTATGGACGACGCGCGAGACGACGTACAGCCACGCCAGTACGATATAGGGCGCCGACGCCAGGTGTGCGGCATGGATCGTCAGCACCGCGGCGTAGAACAGCACCGGCGTCTCGAACAGGTTGCGAAAGTTGTCCGCGGCGCCGGTGCGGGTGAGCTGCGACATCATCTGCGCGGCGACGGCGACCGCCTGCGGATGGATCTTCCGCTCGCGCATCTCGGCGGCGCGCTGGCGGAACATGGCGACCAGGACGAAGCCCGTCAGCAGCACCATCGCGAGCATCGGCAACAGGATGAGACGGTCGCTCATCGCTGCGGGTCGCGCAGTCGTGGCGGCCCCGCCGACAGCCCGCCCCTGAGCCGCGCGACGAGACGACGCGCCGCGCGCCACGCCTTGGGCAGCAGCCACAGCATCAGCCCGATCAGCAACACGACGGCAATCGCAGCCCCGAGCGGATGCGCGATCGCCAGCCACAGGAGCCCGCCGACCGCCACGTCCTCCGCGAGCGACGCCGTCCAGTTCGAGAACGGCTCCGGCGACGTGTTGATCACCGCGCGGGTTCCGGCCTTCGTGAAGTGACTGCCGGCCGCGA
>JBDTNI010000165.1:0-5576 GCA_039933815.1 Betaproteobacteria bacterium | reverse complement strand
TCGCTTTCGCCTCCGAGATGCCCACGAAGTCCGCGTAGGTCTTCAGCGCCGCGGGGTCCGCGTACATGTAGTCGATCGTCTCGCGATAGGCCTTCATGAACCGATCGATCGCGGCCTTCTTCGTCTTCAGCGACTGTGCGTTCGCGATCAGCAGGCGCACCGTCTGGCCCTTGAACGTTGTCGCGTCGTTGCCGGTGGCGACGATGCGGATCTTCTTGTCGTCCAGCTGATCGAGCCCGAACGGCGGCGCCGACCAGCCGATGTCCACCTGCTTCGACATCACTTGCGTGAGCGTCGACGACGGGCTCCCGGTCGCGACCGGCTTCGCTTTCAGGTTGTCCTGCGAGATGAAGGCCTTGACGATGCCGTTGGTGGAGGAGCCGTTCGTCGAATACGCGATCGTCTTGCCTTCGCTGTCCTTGAGCGACTTGATCGGCGAATCGGCCGGCACGTACCAGAAGAGGTCCTGTGCACCGGTCGCTTCCGCGCCGATCACTCGCACGGGCGCGCCCTTGGAGAAGGCCGACATCACCCCCATGACGCCTGCGGCGACGCCGATGTCGACGCTGCCCGAGATCACCGCCTGCTGGGTCTCGCCACCGCCCTGCGTGTACAGGAGCTCGAGCACGAGATCGTGCTTCTTGAAGATACCCACGCGCTGTCCGATCTCGGCCACGGACGTGTCCCAGTTGCCGCGCTGGCCGATGGCGAGTTTCAGCGTGTCCTCCGCCGCCGCCGGCACTGACATCGCCAGCGTGAGCGCGGCAAGCGCATTCGTGATGAAGTGCTTCAATTGCATCGAATCCCTCCTTCGTGAACTTTTATAGGTATGGACCGGCCGCGACGCGCGGCGTCGGTGAACTCGCGTCAGACGTGTGGTTCGGCCTCGGCAACCGTCGTTGACGCGCCGGTTACGGCGCTGCCGAGCAGCGCCCAGTCGACGTCCTTCCCGACGATGCCTTCGAACGATTGTAACGTGACGAGCGGCGGCCGCCCGCCGTACGCACCGATCGCCGCCTCGCCGTCCATGTGCCGGCGCACCGCGTCGACCATCAGGCGCCGAAACTCGACGATCGCGACATCGCTCGCGCCGAGGCGTTCCGACGAGCGATCGGCGATCGGCCCCATCGTCTCCCACATCGCCATGTCCTGCGTCGGGATTCCGCGCATGCCGGTGAAGTCGCCGAGCTTCATCGCCTGCCGGTCCTGCAGGTAGCCGTTGCCGGCGTTGCGACGGTGCCGGAAGCGGTCGTCCAGGTCTGCGCCGGGCTGCGCGCCACAGAACTTGCGCCACGCTTCCTGGTCGATGCCGCCGCCGGGCTGGTCGCTCCACGCGACGAAATAGAACATCGTGTGGGTATCGTCGACGGGGACGTTCATGATCGACAGGTTGTAGCGATTGTTGGGCGGGATCAGCACGGTGAACGGCGCGACGAAAAGCGTGATGCGTACGTAATCCTTCGTCGCGGCGTCCTTGATGGGGCGACGAATCGCCGCGTAGCGAAACCCGAACGGCGTCTTCTGCACGGCGAGCCGCGGCGCCTTGTCCGTCGAAGGACGGGGCCACACCGTCGCAGTCGCCCGCGCTCCGTCCACGCGCGCAGGCGGCATGTCGGTCGCGTGCAGCGTCGAGCTGTGCGCCGAATCGATCGCGCCTTCGAGCACCTGCGCCCAGTTCGCGTCGATCAGCATCTTGACGATGCTCGTCGCCGTCTGCGCCGACGGAGCCCACGCCGGCGGATCGAACGGAGCAGGCTCGGCCGCACCCATCCACACCCAGACGAAACCGCCGGCTTCCTCGGATCGATAGGCCGTGTGCCGGACCTTCGCGGCAAGGCAACTCGCCGGAGGCTCCGACGGCATCTCGACGACGTTGCCTTCGACGTCGATCTTCCACCCGTGATACAGGCAGCGCAGCCCGGACTCCTCGTTGCGACCGAGCGCGAGCGACGCGCGCCGGTGCGGGCAATGCTCGCCGACGACGCCGAGCCTGCCGTCGGTATCGCGGAACACGACGAGATCCTCGCCGAGCAGCCGCGCGCGAACCGGCGTGCCGTCGGGTTCGGCAACTTCCTCCGACATGCAGATCGGCAGCCAGTGGGCTCGCATCAGTGCCCCCATCGGCGCCGCGTCTTCGACGCGAGTGAGCAGGGCATTCTCTTCCACGGTCAGCATCGTTCCCTCGAGCCTCAAACCGGAACCGCGCGCCGGCGCGGTCGGTGCATAATGTTAGGCATCTAAACAACGATGCGCAAGCGGCGCCGCATCTGCGCGCGTGTCGCTGCCGCCACGTCGCGCCACGCGCACGTCGGATCAGCAACCCATGACCGAGACGCCGGGGCAACTGATGCCGCTCACCATCGCACGGGTCGCGTCGGTGGCCGTCGGCATCCATGCGTTCGAGCTGCGCGACGGGCGCGGCGGCGAGTTGCCGGCCTTCACGCCCGGCGCGCACGTCAGCGTGCGAACGCCGCTGGGCCCGCTGCGCAAGTACTCGCTGTGCAACGACTGCAGCGAGCGCGACCGCTACGTGATCGCCGTGAAGCGCGAATCGTCCGGCCGCGGCGGTTCGGCGAGCCTCGTCGACCGCTGCGCCGAGGGCGATGTGCTGCCGTGCGCAATGCCCCGCAACGATTTTGCACTTGCCGACAAGGCCCGCGGATTCGTGTTCATCGCCGGCGGTATCGGGATCACGCCGGTGATGTCGATGCTCCGGCATATCGCATCCGCGGATGGGCGTCCGTTCAAACTCTACTATCTGACGCGATCCGCGCAGGAAACTGCTTTTGCCGACGAGCTCGCGGCGCCGCCATTCGCGCCACACGTCGTGCTGCATCATGACGGCGGCGATCCCGACCGCGCATTCGATCTGTGGCCGGTGTTCGAACGGCCGCGCCCCGTGCATGTTTACGCGTGCGGCCCACGGCCAATGCTCCAGGCGGTCCGCGACATGTCGGGCCATTGGCCGATGTCATCGATCCACATCGAGAGCTTCGCCGATGCCGGCACGCTCGCCGCTGCCGAGGACGATCCGTTCCGCGTGCGGCTCGCGCGGTCGGGTGACGTCGTGGAAGTCGGCGCGCAGCAGTCGATCCTCGATGCGCTGCGGGGGCACGGCCTCGACGTGCCCGCGTCGTGCGAGAGCGGCACGTGCGGCACGTGCCGCACCCGCCTCGTCTCCGGCGTCGCGGACCATCGCGATCTCGTGCTGTCTGACGCCGAGCGCGCCGATACGATAATGGTCTGCGTGTCGCGCGCCCGCGCCGACGAACTCGTCATCGACCGATGAGCCGTAACGTCCGCGCCCATCGGTGGGGTGTCGCCGGACTCGGGCGGGCGTTCTCGCTGATGTTGCCGACGTTCGTGGCAGACGACCGCGTCCTGCTCGTGGCCGCCGCCGATCCCCGGGCGGAGGCGCGCGCGCGTTTCGCCAGCGAGTTCGGTGCGGACGTTTACGACAGCGTCGAGGCGATGTGCGCATCGCCGGCGATCGACGTTGTCTACGTCGCCACGCCCCATGAGCTTCACGCCGAGCACGCCGCGCTCGCGGCGTCGAACGGCAAGCACGTACTGGTGGAAAAGCCGATGGCGCTGTCGGTCGACGACTGTACGCGGATGATCGACGCGGCGCGGCGGGCGGGCGTCGCGCTCGTGGTGGGTCACAGCCACAGCTTCGACGCGCCGATCGGGCGCGCGCGCGCGCTGATCGAATCGGGCCGGTTCGGCGATGTGCGAATGATCCAGGCGCTGTACTACACCGACTTCCTCTACCGACCGCGCAGGGCCGAGGAGCTCGACACGGCGCGCGGCGGCGGCGTCGTGTGGAACCAGGCGGCGCACCAGGTTGACATCGTGCGGCTGCTCGGCGGCGGCCGGGTCAGCACCGTGCGCGCGCTCACGGGCCGCTGGGATCGCCGTCGCGACACCGAGGGCGCGTACGCGGCACTGCTGACGTTCGCCGACGGTCCGTTCGCTGCGTTGACTTACAACGGGTATGGTTTCTTCGACGCGGACGAACTCTGCGGATGGGTCGGTGAGCTCGGCGCGCCGAAGCGGCCCGACGCACACGGGA
The DNA here is from genome assembly GCA_039933815.1 of Betaproteobacteria bacterium. Taxonomy (GTDB): domain Bacteria; phylum Pseudomonadota; class Gammaproteobacteria; order Burkholderiales; family Casimicrobiaceae; genus VBCG01. Next base: position 1,504 of record JBDTNI010000165.1, on the reverse strand, counting down.
GCGCGCGGCGCACGCTCGGGTCCGCCACCGACGCCGTCGACGAACTGGCGTTCAAGAATGCGCGCAATTACGGCGGCATCGCGCATCGCGCGTCGTCGCCTGCCGAGCAGGCGCACCAGCATTTCGGCATGGTCGTCGTGTCCTGCCAGGAGGCCGACCTTCGCCCGCTACCGACCGGCGTGATGATTTACGATGCGGGCGGATCGCGCCTCGAGCCGGTCCCCGTATCGGCCGTGCCGCGGCGCGAGGTGATCGACGAACTCGAAACGGCGATCGAGCGCGGTGAGCCCGCGCGGCACGACGGTGCGTGGGCGCGCGCAACGCTCGAGGTGTGCGGCGCGATGCTGACGTCGGCGGCGGAGCACCGCGACGTGACGCTCGTTCATCAGGTCCCCGTGCGCGTGGGCGCATCGCGGTGAAACGCCTGCCCGCTCCCGCGGCAATCGCACCGACGACGGCGCGTGCGACGATCGACGACGCGCGGCGCATCCTGCGGCATTGGCGCGAGGCGGTCCCCGACGACCGGCTTGCGCACCTCGTCAAGGATGCGACGCGCGCGCTGGTGCGCGCATTGCACGCGCGGCTCGCGCGGCGCGGCGTGCCGTTCGGGCACTGGACATTCCTGCGCATCCTGTGGGAACGCGACGGCATCACGCAGCGCGAGCTGAGCCGCGAAGCGGGCGTGATGGAGCCGACGACCCACGCTGCACTGGCCGCGATGGAAGCGCGTGGCTATGTGTCGCGCCGCAAGCTCGCCGACAATCGCCGCAACGTGCACGTGTTCCTGACAGCCAACGGACGCGCCCTCAAGCAAACGCTGGTTCCGCTTGCCGAGGACGTGAACCGGATCGCGGTGGCGGGCGTCAGTCATGAAGACTTCGCGGCGACACGGCGGACGCTGCTCGCGATCATCGAAAACCTCGCGCGCGAGCCGGCGCCGCCAGCAGTCGACGACTGACGCGCGGCGTCCGCGATCCGCCGCTGGTTTCGGCGCCCATCACCTGCAGCGCGGTACCGGCGATGTACGACGAATCGGCATTCGACGCGACGAATCCGTAGGCGGGCGCGAGTTCCACGGGTTGCGCCGGACGTCCCATCGGATTCAAGCCTCCGTGCCAATTGAAAAATTTTCAAAGCATCGCGCGCTTCGCGCCGCCTTGGATGACACGCGCGAGTCGTGTTCGCCGACGCGCGTCCGGCATTTCGGGGGCTTCGTGCACGCGTGCCTGCGGTGTATGCTGGATCCCCGATTCGCCGTCGTTGCGCGTGCCGCAGTTGGACCGCGCCGGCGCCAGATCAACCGAAAACCAAGGAGCCAACATGGGATTGATCGACTTCGTCAAGAGCGCCGGTGAAAAGCTGTTCGGACACGGGCAGGCGCAGGCCGCCACCAGCGACGCGGCCGGCGCGTCGGACGCCGCGAAACTGCAGGCATCGAATGCCGCTGCCGGCGACGCCATTCTCAATTACGTCAAATCACAGAATCTGGCGGCTACCGGCCTTA
>JBDTNI010000164.1:0-5577 GCA_039933815.1 Betaproteobacteria bacterium | reverse complement strand
GATTTTGATCCCGTCGATCTTGTCGCGGTTCGCCTCGATGACCGCCGCGCAGACGCTCATGGCGCGCGAATGATCGGGATCCTGGCCACGCTCGTCGCGCCCGAGCCAGTAGCCGGCGAGCGCCGGGTCGAACATGTCGCCGAGCCAGTGCAGGATCACTGGCCGGTCGACGCTGGCCAGTGCGCGCGCGTAGACGTGCGCGTAGTCGTCGGCGGAGCGCGCACAGGCGGCGAGCGCGCGGCTCGCCATCAGGATGATGCGGCCGCCTTCGCGCTGGATCGCCGTGCACTGCCGCGCGTACGCGTCGACGATCCGGGTCAGCGGCGCAGCGGGATCCACGGCGAGATCGTCGGTTCCGGCTCCGGAAAAGACGGTCGCGCCGTCGATGGTGCGCGATTCCGCGACGCTGCGACGAATGAGTTCCAGCGATGTCGGCCAGTCGAGTCCCATTCCGCGCTGCGCCGTGTCCATCGCCTCGGCGACGCCGAAACCCTGGTCCCACAGGTACCGGCGATACCCGAGCGTCGCGTCCCAGTCGATCGCCGCGGACAGCCACGGATCGACGTCGGCGAGCGGATCGGCGACGACGTGCGCCGCGGCAAATGCGATGCGGTTCCAGCGAGGGCGCTCTTCGTGACCGCGCGCGATGGTGCGGCCGCTGACGGTGAACGGCTCGAGGCGCCCGTCGGAACGCGGCAGCGTCAGCGTCAGCGTCCGCGTCATGCTGCGCGTTCCGCGGCACGGACGACGAATTCGCGGCTGCGCGAGCCGATGACGCTGCTCACGCCGCACCTTCGAGCGGCGGCACATCGAGCATCCGGCGTTCGGCCCAGCTGCGCAGACCCAGTTCCGCCAGCTGCACGCCCTTCGCGCCTTCCAGCAGGTTCCAGCGGAACGGGCCACCCTCGACGACGTGGCGAAGGAAGAGCTCCCATTCGGTCTTGAACGCATTGTCGTACGGCCGGTTGGCCGGCATCGCCTGCCATGTGCCGTAGAAGTCGATCGTCTGCGGGATATCGGGATTCCAGACGGGCTTCGGCGTCGCCGCACGCGGCTGCAGATAGCAATCGGTGAGTCCCGCGACAGCCGAGCCATGCGTCCCGTCGACATGGAACGTCGCGAGGTCGTCGCGGCGCACGCGCGTGCACCACGAACTGTTGATCTGCGCGATCACGCCGCCCGCCAGCTCGAACGTCGCGTAGGCGGCGTCGTCGGCGGTCGCATCGTATCGTTGGTGGCGCTCGTCCCACCGTTCCGGAATGTGCGTCGCACCGATGCACATCACGCGCCGGACGTCGCCGAACAGGTTGTCGAGCACGTACCGCCAGTGACAAAGCATGTCGACGATGATGCCGCCGTCGTCCTCCTTCCGGTAATTCCACGAAGGTCGTTGCGCATCCTGCCAATCGCCCTCGAAGACCCAGTAGCCGAACTCGCCGCGCACCGACAGCACGCGGCCGAAGAACCCACTGTCGATCAGCGACCGCAGCTTGAGCAGGCCGGGGAGCCACAGCTTGTCCTGGACCACGCCGTGGCGCACGCCCGCGCGCTCCGCGCGGTGGTATAGATCGAGCGCGTCGTCGACGGTCGTGGCGACGGGCTTCTCCGTGTAGATGTGCTTGCCGGCGTCGATCGCCTGTCGGATCAGTGACGCCCGCAGGCCCGTGGACGCGGAATCGAAGTACACGGTGTCGTTCCTGTCGGCGAGCGCGGCGTCGAGATCCGTGGTCCAGCGCGCGACGCCGTGCGTGCGCGCGAGTCCCTCGATCTTCGCCGCGTTGCGACCGACGAGGATCGGGTCGGGCATCGCCCGTCGCCCGTCGGACAGCGCGACGCCGCCCTGGGCGCGTATCGCGTTGATCGATCGGACCAGGTGCTGATTGGTGCCCATGCGGCCGGTGACGCCGTTCATGATGACGCCCACGCGAATGTCGGTCATGGCGCTGCCTGTGCGGAAAGGTTGATGTCGCCTTGCGGTTCCGGGGCGCGCATCGGTGTCAGCGTCGCGATGTCCGGCCACGCGGCGGAGGCGAAGCCGCGGATCGCAAGCGACGCAAGCTCGATCCGGCCGTTGCGGATGGCGAGGCGGACATGATCGCCGTCCTGTTCGTAAACATCCGGGTGCGACGCCAGGAACGTCGCCTGTTCGCGCAGGCCCGCATGCTGGCCGGCGAATCCCGCCGCATAGTGATGACCGTTGCGCTCGACATGTGGCAGCCCGAGCAGTCCGGCGAGCGCAAGGTCCTGCTGCACGGCGAGACCGGCCTGGGCCGTCAGGTCCTCGCCGGTCATGAACGCCGGTGGACCGTCGTGCGCGGCGTTCCAGCGTGCACAGCGCGCGGCATTGAGCACGGACTTGTACGGGCCCTTGCAGTTCTTGCTCGAGACACCTGCGTAGCCGAGTTCTCGTGCGCGCGGGAACGCGTCGATCGTCCCGTCCGACTCGTCGATGACGAGCGGCACGCCGGAGGCGACGCCGCGCACGTCGGTGGAAAGCGTGATCGCCCGCGGCAGCGGCTGTTCGATGTACAGCAGCCGCGCGGTAAGCCGTGCAAGCTGCGGATCGCCGCGCAGCGCATCGATGAAATCGCCGAGCGTGTCGACATCGCCGAACTGTTCGTTGCCGTCGAGCGTGACCCCGTACGTGCCGATCGGATCGAGCACCGCGGCGATGCGCCGCAGCCGCGCGAGGTCGGCGTCGACATCGCCGCGCAACTTCAGCTTGAAGAAGCGGTTGCGGTAACGCGCGATCACCGCCGTCAGCGACACCGGCAGCCCGTCAAGCGGCGCTGCGGAGGGATCGACCTCGTCGTCGGTGAGCGGATCGGCCATGCCGACCGTGTGACGCGCGTCGATCGACGTCAGCGCCGGAAGTGCGCCGAGAAACGCGTCGAAGTCGAAATGCGCGAGGTCCGGCGCAAGCTCGGCGCCGAGCCCAGGCAGGTTCAGCCACAGCGCCGTGCCGATCGACACGTCGCGCATACGGCACAGCGCATCGAGGATGGCGCGATCGGCGAGTGCGGCGCCGTACGAAACGGTCAGCGGGTTCAACTGCTGGCGCGCGCCGGCGTCGAGCAACGCGCCGTAATGGAACGCTGCGTGACCGAACGCGGTGCGCGGCGCGGAGTTTGCGCAATAGGCTGCACCCGCGAGCGCCAGCGATGCCCGCAGATCGTCGATGTTTCGGGCATGGGTACGTTCGGGTGACTTGTCGAACCACTTCGGAATCATCAGTTCGGCGGTCATGCCCTGCGAAACGCGGCCATCGGTGCCTCGCAGCGTCGCGCGGACGAACGCCTGCGGCGCCTCCGACACCGTCGCCGCGCCGAAGCGGAACGGGATGCGCAGCGTCACGGGCCGCTCGAAGCACTCGATGGACGTGACCGCGAAACGCGGAGCCCGCAGCGATCGCTTGTTCAACGTGCTCGTCTCATGCGTCGAGCGTACCCAGTGAATAGAAATGCCGGCGAATCGTCTGCGTGAGCGCGACGAACGTCGGATCGCCCATCATCGCCAGCGATCGCGGGCGCGGCAGTGGGACGTCGTAGATCGCGGCGATCGTACCGGGCCGCTCGCTCATCACCAGCACGCGATCGGCGAGGAATACCGCTTCGGGGATGCTGTGCGTGATGAACAGCACCGTCTTGCGCGTCTCGTACCAGATTCGTTGCAACTCGAGGTTCATGCGCTCGCGTGTCATCGCGTCGAGCGCGCCGAACGGCTCGTCCATCAGCAGCACGGCGGGATCGTGCACGAGCGCGCGACAGATCGACGCGCGCTGCTGCATGCCGCCCGACAGCTGCCACGGCAGCTTCTGCTCGAAGTCCTGCAGTCCGGCCATGCGGAGCAGCGCGCGCGCCTTGGGCAGGTATTCGCGGCGCGACAGATGACGCATCTCGATCTGCAGCATCACGTTCGACAGCACCGAGCGCCACGCCAGCAGCACGGGACTCTGGAACACGAAGCCGACATCGTCGGGCGGTCCGGCGACGTCTCGACCGCTCACCCTGATGCGACCGCCCGACGCGGGAAGCAGGCCGCCGATCATCTTGAGCAGCGTCGACTTGCCGCATCCCGACGGCCCGACGATGGCCATGAACTCGCCCGCTCCGATGTCGAATGTCAGCGGCTTCAGCGATTCGACGTCGCCGCCTCGCGTGCGATAGATCTTCGCGACGCCGTCGAGCGCGATCAGCGGCTTCGGGCGCGTCGCGGGGCCCGGCTCCGCCGGCGGGGGCGTTGTGACCGCGGACTGCATGGACGTGCAAGCGTCGGCGTCGCCCGGCGGCGCAGCCGCGCGGCGCCGTCGGCTCAGGGCAGGTAGTCGTTCGTGTAGTAGTCCGACGCCTTGCCGGCGCTCGCCTTGTCGAGCCCGCCGTATTCGACGAGCAGCGCGAGCGTCTCGTCCATGTTCTTGGCGCCGACGCGAAGCGGGCGATCCTTGGGGTTGTCGGGACCGTGATAGAGGGCAGCGGTGTTCTTCATCCCGACGAGGGCGGTTTCCTTGACGCCGGACTTCGGCATCGCCTTCAACATCGCATCGACGGCCGCGCCGGGATCCTTCGCAGCCTCCTCGAGCGAACGCGTCGCCGCCCGCAGGAATCGCTTGACGACATCGGGCTTCGATTTCAGGTAGTCGTTCTGCACGATGATCCCGCTCGACACCATGTTCACGCCGGAGTCGGCGAACCGGATCGGGTACACGTCCTTGTGCTTGGCGTCCTGCAGCTTGATCGCCTGGTCCATCACGTAACCGAGCAAAAGATCGGCCTGGCCGTTCATCACGGCGTTGAGCTTCGTCTGCGCGTCGCCGGACACGGTCTTGAAATCCGTCTCCTTGAGCCCCGTCTTCTTGAGGAACAGCGGCCAGACCTGCGACATCGAATCGCCGGGCGTGACGGCCACCGTCTTGCCCTTGATGTCGGCGGGTTTGCGGATGTTCTGGTCGGCGAATCCCATCACCGACATCGGCGAGGTTTGCAGCGCAACGCCGACGGCGGTGACCGGCGCCCCCTTCGACGCCGCCTTGATCATCGTCGCGACGTCGGCGTAGCCGAAGTTCGCCGTACCCGCGGCCACGGCCTGGACGGTGACACCCGATCCGCGACCCTCCTGGATTTCGAGGTCGATGCCCTCCTGATCGAAGTAACCGCGTTCCTTGCCCAGAAAGAACGGCGCGTGCTCGCTGTACACGTACCAGTTGAGCAACAGCACGACCTTATCCTTGCTTTGGGCAAGCGCGGGCGCCGCGAAGGCGACCAGCACCACGGCGAATATGCAGGTGAGTCGTTTCAGCATTTTGGTTCCTCCTGGGTGGATTGGTGCCGCCGGCATGTTCGCGCCGGGCAGGCGAGGGCGTGTTCGCGGTGCGCAGCGATCCTCACGCCGTGACCGCGACGTCGTGACGCTGCGACGCGTGCCACGGAATCGACAGCCTTTCGATGACGTCGATGGCGACGAACAGCACGACGCCGATCCCCGACAGCACGGTCAGGGCCGCGAACATCAGCGGCAGGTCGAAATTGCCGTTGGCGATCTGCAACAGGTAGCCGATGCCCGAGTTCGAGCCGACGAATT
>JBDTNI010000163.1:0-5616 GCA_039933815.1 Betaproteobacteria bacterium | reverse complement strand
ACCAGCGCAACGATTCACTAGGCCTTTCGCCAGCTTTCGCGCAGCAGCCTAGCCACGGTGTCGGCGCATTCCGCGTTGACTTCGCACGTTATATGCGTATATGCTCATATGACGATGCGAAGCTCCCAAACGACCACGACGTCCGCTCGTAGCCCGCGCCGCGCACGCGCTGTCGTGGGCAAACGTGCAGCGCGGGAGCGCGATGACCTCGCGAACGTCTTCGCCGCGGTCGCGCGCTATTTCGGCTTGCTCGCCGAGCCTACCCGGTTGCGGATTCTCCATGCGATCTGTCAGTCCGAGCAGTCGGTTTCGGCGATCGTCGCTGCCACCGGCGCGACGCAGTCGAACGTGTCGCGACACCTCGGGTTGATGCTGGCCGCGGGCCTGGTCGGCCGTCGGCGCGAGGGCAGTACCGTGTACTACGCCGTTGCCGATCCCGAGCTCGTCGCCATTTGTCGCAGTGTCTGCGTCCAGATCGCCGGGCGCATCGATGCCGCGGTGCCGTTGCGCCGCGAGTTGCTCGGCTTCGCCGCGCGGAATCGCTGAAGGATGGCGCCGCCGAGCCGCGGCGTGGGGCGCGTGCAACCCGCGCCGGAGAATGTCAACCGCCGGGCATTCATGCTGCGCGGTGCTGCGCTTTCGGGTGCGCTCGCCGTGTCGTCAGCGGTACGCGCGGCGGATGCCGGCGAAGACGCGGCGGTGATGGATCCGCCGTGGACGCGCAGCCTCGGCGCGCCCGTCCTCGCGTCACCGTATGGCGTGCCGGCGCGATACGAGGCGTCTGTCGTCCGCCGGCAAAGCCCCGGGCTCACGCGGACGGCGCAGTCGTCGGTGGCGTTCACGCCGCTGCAGAATCTGTTCGGCATCATCACGCCGTCGGGCGTGCACTTCGAGCGGCATCACGCGGGCATTCCCGACGTTGTCCCCGATCGTCACCGGCTGATGATTCACGGCCTGGTGCGCGAGCCGCGCATGTACACGGTCGAGGATCTCGTGCGCTTCCCGTCGGTGTCGCGGATCCATTTCATCGAGTGTGGTGCGAACACCGGCATGGAGTGGGCCAATTCCGCGGTGCCTACCGTGCAATACACGCACGGGATGATCGCCTGCAGCGAATGGACGGGCGTACCGCTGTCAGTGCTGCTCGACGAGGCCGGCGTTGACCGCAAGCGGGCCCGATTCGTCCTCGCCGAAGGGGCTGACGGCGCCTCGTTGACGCGGACTGTTCCCATCGGGATGGCGCTCGACGACGTGCTCGTGGTCTATGGCCAGAATGGCGAAATGCTTCGCCCCGAGCAGGGTTACCCGCTGCGGTTGCTGGTTCCAGGCGTCCAGGGGGTGTCGAGCGTCAAGTGGCTGCGTCGTCTCGAAGTCGGCGACAAGCCATGGAACACCCGCGAGGAATCGCTGCATTACGTCGATTTGCTTCCGGGCGGCGTGCATCGGCAGTACACGTGGATACAGGAAGCGAAGAGCGTCATCACGACGCCCTCCGGCGGCCAGGTGCTGCTCGATCGCGGCTATCACGAGATTCGCGGTCTCGCGTGGTCGGGTCGCGGGCGGATTCGCCGCGTCGACGTGTCCGCGGACGGTGGACGCAACTGGCGCACGGCCGTCCTGCAGACCCCCGTGCTGCCCAAGGCGCTGACGCGGTTCCGGCTCGACTGGACATGGAACGGCGCACCGGCGCTCTTGCAGTCACGCGCGATCGACGACACCGGCTACGTGCAGCCGTCGATTCGACAGTTGCGCGAAGTGCGCGGAACGCGTTCGATCTATCACAACAATGCGGTCCAGACGTGGCGCGTGGATCCTGCGGGCGACGTGTCCAATGTTCAGGTCGCCTGAACGATCGCGTCGTGCCGCGGCTGCTCGCGATGCCGGAATGGCGTTGACGCGTGCCCGACGTTCGGCTGCACGTGCCCGCTGCGGGGCCGCGCGGGCCGTGCTGGCGCTGGCCGTGCTGGCGCTATCGACCGCGGTGCAGGCCGATGCTGGTGTGCATCTCGGCTTCGGGCGTTCCGCGACGCCGGCCGAGATCGCCCAATGGGACATCGACGTGCGTCCCGACGGCACCGGGCTTCCCGAAGGTCGGGGGAGCGTCGCCGACGGACAGGGCATCTACGACACCAAGTGCGCGAGTTGCCACGGCACCTTCGGTGAAAGCACCGACTACATTGCCATTGCCGGCGGCGTCGGAACACTCGGGTCCGACCAGCCGGTGCGCACGACGGGCAGCAAGCTCAACTACGCGACGACGCTGTTCGACTACATCCGGCGCGCCATGCCGTTCAACGCGCCGAAGTCGCTGACGAACGACGAGGTCTATGCATTGACCGCGTACGTGCTCAATCTGAGCGACATCGTCCCGGCGGACGCCGTGCTGGACCGGCGCACGATCCTCGACGTCAAGATGCCCAATCGCGACGGCTTCACGATGCGACATGGACTTTCGCGCGTCGACGGCAAGCCCGATACGCACGCGGTCGCGTGCATGACGAACTGCGCGGCGACCGTCAGGCTCGCTTCGGAAATTCCCGAGTACGCGCGCGATTCGCACGGCGATCTGACCGCGCCGACGCGCCGGGCGATCGCGACGGACAGCGCGGCTGCGGCCGCCTCGCCGGGCGCAGCCGCGAAGACCGCCGACGTACCGGGCGCCGATCTCGCTGCGCGAATGGGTTGCACGGTGTGCCACGGCATCGACAAGGCCATTGTCGGCCCCGCGTTCCGGGACGTCGCGCGTCGCTACCGCGGCAAGCCCGCCGCCGCGCGAATGCTGATCAACAAGGTTCAGAAAGGGGGATCGGGCAGCTTCGGCCCGGTACCGATGCCCCCGCAAGCCGTATCGGCCAAGGATCTCGAGACGATCGTTGACTGGATCCTCAACCGACTACAATAGCCACATGTCACGACGGGCTGGAGGAACGATGGACAAGAAGCGCAGGGAGGTATTGAAAGCGGGTGGCGGAATGACGCTGCTGATGCTGCTCGCCGCCGCGGGCTGGCTGCGGCCGGGCGATGTGCGCGCCGCTGACTGGAACAAGGCGGCGTTCGACACCAAGACAATGGACGAGACGATGAAGGCGCTGGGCGGCGGCACGCCCGTCCCAAGCAATGACATCGCGTTCTTCTCGACGCCCGATATCGCCGAGAACGGTGCCGTCGTTCCGATCGGAATCACGAGCAAGGTGCCGAAGACCGAATCGATCGCGATCCTCGTCGAGAAGAACCCCAATATGCTCGCAGCGACGTTCGACATACCCGCCGGCACCGAGCCGTCGCTGTCGACGCGCATCAAGATGGGCCAGACGTCCAACGTCTATGCGCTCGTCAAGGCCGACGGCAAGTACTACGTCGCGTCGAAGGAAATCAAGGTCACGCTGGGCGGTTGCGGCGGCTGAAAGCGCGTTGCGTCCATAAGGGGGGACGGCCTTCGGCCGCCCGCGAAAGCGAACGGAGGTGTCATGGCTGATCCGATGAAAATCCGCGCGAACGTCGTGGGCGATTCGACGGAGGTGAAGGTGCTGATGAACCACGAGATGGAGACGGGCCAGCGGAAGGACGCGCAGGGCAAGATCATCCCCGGCTGGTTCATCCAGAACGTGAAGGTCACGCACAACGACAAGGTCGTGCTCGACGCGCAGTGGGGCCCTGCCGTGGCGAAGAACCCGTTCCTGTCGTTCAAGTTCAAGGGCGGCGCAAAGGGCGAAAAGGTCCGAATCACGTGGACCGACAATAGAAACGACACGCGCACGGACGAGGCGACGATCGCCTGATCCCGAGCGCCGGTGGGCCGCGCTGCGGCCGTCACACGACGCGCGAGCGTCGCGCCTGGAGGAGGAACTTCCATGAAGGATATGCACCCGCGCAAGCTGGCGGCAGGCGTTGTCGTCGCTGTCTTGGGCGTCACGATCGGCGTCGCGCTCGCGCAGACGTCGACGGTCGACGAGATCGCGAAATACCGGGAGGCGCTGCAGGACGGCAATCCCGCCGAATTGTGGGAGGCGCGCGGCGAGGAGATGTGGACCAAACCCCGAGGACCGAAGCAGGTTTCGTTCGCGCGTTGCGACCTCGGCATGGGCCCAGGCGTCGTCAAGGGCGCCTACGCGCACCTGCCCCGCTATTTCGCCGACGCCAGGCGGGTGATGGACCTCGAGACGCGACTCGTCTGGTGCATGGTGAACGAGCAAGGCATGTCCGAGGCCGATGCGACGAAAACGACGTTCGGCGGTCCGGGGCGGCGTTCGGATATCGAAGCGCTGGCCGCGTACGTCAGCGGCCAGTCGCGCGGGGTCAAGATCGACGTCGCGCTCGACGAGCCGCACGTTCGCGACATGTACCAGCTCGGCGAGAAGATGTTCTTCTTCCGCGGCGGCACGCACGACTTTGCCTGCGCGACCTGCCACGGCGACGACGGCAAGCGGATCCGGCTGCAGGATCTGCCGAACCTGACGACGGTCGAAGGCGCGCGCAAGGCGTACTCGACGTGGCCGGCTTACCGCGTGTCGCAGGGCGAGTTGCGGACGTTCCAGTGGCGGCTCAACGACTGCTTCCGCCAGCAGCGCTTTCCCGACCTCGTGTTCGGTTCCGATGCGTCGATTGCGCTGACCGCGTACCTTGCGGGTCGAGCCAATGGTGCGTCGTTCGATGCGCCTGCCATCAAGCGCTAGCCAGAGGAGAACGACATGCCAGCAACGAAATTTCGGCGAATCGTCATCGGCGCGGTGACGGTGGTGGCGGTGGCCGGCGCGCTGTACGGATGCGCGATGTCCACGATGACGTCGAAGGACGACGCGCAGCTCGAGTCGCGGGCGACGGCGATGCTGAAGTCGTCGTTCAAGGCGAAGGGGCAAGTGAAGCTCGACCGTCTCGATCAGGACGAGACGCAGCGGCTGTGCAGCGAGTACGCGAACCAGCCGCTGCCACCCTCAGTCGCCGAGCGCATCCAGAAGGCGAACCTCGCCACGGTGCGCTTTCCCGCCGACGGCAAGCTGATCGGCGACTGGAAGAGCGGCGAGAAGATCGCGCAGAGCGGCCAGGGCTTCCAGACCTCGGACGACCCGTCGAAGCCGGCGGGCGCCAACTGTTACGCATGCCACCAGCTGGCGCCCGACGAGCTCGCTTACGGAACGATCGGACCGTCGCTCTATCAGTTCGGCAAGCTTCGCGGCTATACGGACGAAATGCGGAAATATGCGTGGAGCAAGGTGTACAACGCCGAGGCGTTCAACGCCTGCTCGAACATGCCGCGCTTCGGACATCGTCAGATCCTGACTGAGCAGCAGTTGAAGGACGTCGTCGCGTTGCTGATGGATCCGGCCTCGCCGGTCAATCATTGACGTCGCGCCGTGCGCTGTTGGCGCGGCGACTGGATTTCCGCCGCGCCACGCGCGTTGGTGAGCTCGTGACGGTGGGCGCGCGATGAGGCGCCGCGACTTCCTGCAGGCGCTCGCTGCGGCGGCAGTCGCGGGCATGCCGGTCGCTGACGCAGCGGCAGCCGACCGCCGCGATGGCGGTCGTCTGTACGACGCGCTGACGCCGTTCGGCAACGCCGCGCTGTTGCACATCACCGATTGCCACGCGCAACTGCGGCCGGTCCGCTTCCGCGAGCCC
>JBDTNI010000162.1:0-5618 GCA_039933815.1 Betaproteobacteria bacterium | reverse complement strand
CCGTGCGGGCGGGTCACGACGGCAAGGCGTTCGTGGATCTGCAGGACGACGTGACCGTCCGCGACGTCGAGCTTGCCGCGCGCGAGGGCTACCAGTCGGTCGAGCACCTGAAGCGCTACACGACGCTCGGGATGGGAACCGATCAGGGCAAGACCAGCAACGTGATCGGGCTGGCACTGATGGGCGAAGCGCTCGGGGTTGAAATTCCCCGGGTCGGGACCACGACATTCAGGGCGCCGTACACGCCGGTGACGCTCGGCGTACTGCCCGGTCCCGCGTGCGGCGCGCGCGTGGAACCCACACGGCGCACGGCCATGCACGACTGGCACGCCGCGCAGGGCGCCCGATTCGTCAACGCGGGGCTGTGGAAGCGGCCCCATTCGTATCCTCGCGCCGGCGAAACCGAGGACGACGCCGCGATCCGCGAAGCCCGCAACGTTCGGTCGAACGTCGGTGTCGTCGATGTGTCGACGCTCGGCAAGATCGAGCTGCAGGGCGCCGATGTCGTCGAATTCCTGAACCGTATCTACTGCAATCGCTTCGACAACCTGAGGGCGGGCCGCTGCCGCTACGGGTTGATGCTGCGCGAAGACGGCTTCGTGCGCGACGACGGCACGGTGTCGAGGCTCGCCGATTCACATTACTTGATGACCACGACCACGGCGAACGCGGTGCCGGTCATGCAGTTGATCGAGCGGCTGTTGCAGGTCGACTGGCCCGAGCTGCGTGTGTTCGCGACGTCGGTAACCGAACACTGGGCCGCCGCCGCAATATCGGGACCGAAGTCGCGTGAGCTCGTCGGGCGCATCGTTGCGCGTGAGCTGTCGAACGAGGCTTTCCCCTTTCTGGCCGTCGATGAATGTCGCGTGCGCGCAGCGGGCGGCGAATTGACCGCACGCGTTTTCCGGATGAGCTACTCGGGCGAGCTCGCCTATGAAGTGCATGTGCCGGCACGGCATGGCCAGGCGATGTGGAACGCGTTATTCGAGGCCGGCGCGGACCTGGGTGTGATGCCCTACGGCACGGAAGCGATGAATACGCTGCGCGTCGAGAAGGGGCACGTCGTGATCGGAGCCGAGATCGACGGGCGGACCACGGCAGGCGATCTCGGCATGGCCAAGCTCGTCAATCCGGACAAGTGGTGCCTCGGCAAGCCGATGCTCGCCCGGGCGGCGCTGAACGCGCCCGATCGCTGGCAACTCGTGGGCCTCACCGTTCGCGACGGCGCCGCGATCCCGCGCGGCGCGAAACTCGTCGAGCATCCGGACGTGCCTGCCCCCGTGCCCATCCTCGGGCATTTGACGTCATGGTGCTTCAGTCCTCACGTCGATGGCTGGATCGGGCTGGCGCTCGTCGCGGCCGGCGTGGCGCGCCACGGCACGACGTTGTGGGCAGTGTCGCCGCTCGCGAATGCGCGCGTGCGGGTGGACATCGGGCCTCCGGTCTTCGTCGATCCGTCGGGCGGGCGGCTGCGTGTCTGACGACGAAATGCCGAACGGCACGACGGCGCGGCCCAGCGGCGGGCTGACGTTGTCGGAGCTCACGCTGTCGACGTTGTGGAATGTCCGTGGCCACTGTGCGAACCGGTCGTTCGTCGACGCGGTCAATCGCCTGGCGGGCGTGGAGCTGCCGATGCGTCCGTGCAGCAGTTCGCAAGGTACGGAGGGGACGCTGTTATGGATGGGGCCCACGTCGTGGCTCCTGGTGCGCACGGACGCTGCCCACACAGCGTTCGCGCAGGCGCGCGACGCGCTCAACGCCGTCGGCGGCGCGCTGTTCGACGTGTCGTCGAGCTACGTCGGATGGATCGTTCGCGGGCCGAATGCGGCGGCCGTGCTGAACCGTGGCTGTCCGCTCGACTTCCACGACACGGCATTTCCGCGCGGGCATTGCGCCCAAAGCCTGCTCGGCCACGTTGCCGCGCTGTTCTATCGCCCGTCGTCTTACCCTCACTTCGTTGTCATGGTCGCGAGGAGCCTGTCGCGCGATGCGCGGGACGACCTCCTTGCCTACCTGCGGTCCGACGGCGGAAGCGCCGGGCGCGAAGAGCCGTTTCCCGGCGGCGACTGATCGACATGAGCGTTGCGCCATGGCGTTCCTCGCGTACGGTTAGCGCCATCACGTGGCTCCGCTTCGGTTGCGGATGTCTTTGGATTCATGTGCGGCCACGGGAAGCGTTCATGGGTATCCACGACTACACAGCAGGCAACACATTCGCATCCCGGCCCGGGGACCGGATGGGCGATGCCGGTGAGGCCAACGAACTGCACTTCAACGTAGGAGGATTCGCATGAAGCTCGAAGGCTCCTGCCATTGCGGCTCCGTCCGCATTCGCGTCACGACGCATACACCGTATCCTTACATGCGCTGCTATTGCTCGATCTGCCGCAAGACGGCCGGCGGCGGCGGATACGCGATCAACATAATGGGCGACGCGGCGTCGCTGAAAGTTCGTGGAATGCCCAGCGTGGGTATCTATCGCGCATGGTTGCGCGACGCGACGTCCGGACGACGCAAGAGGTCGCCGGCGCGACGGCATTTCTGCGTCAAGTGTGCGTCGGCACTATGGCTAGCCGATCCCCAATGGCCCGAATGGGTCTATCCGTTTGCCTCCGCGATCGATACGCCGTTGCCCTCGTCGCCCGGCGGCGTCGAGATGATGCTCGATTACGCGGTCGGATGGGCCGACGTGCCGCAGGGGCGGGATCACACGCACTTCGGGCAGTACCCGGCCGAATCCATCATCGACTGGCACCGCAGAAGGGGGCTCGCGGTAGATTGAGCGCTTTATCGCGAGGTCGCATGTCGAGAATTCATCGGGAATTCCACCGTTCCGACCGCATCGGTTGGTTGCGTGCCGCCGTGCTGGGCGCCAACGACGGTATTGTCTCCACGGCAAGCCTCGTGCTCGGCGTTGCCGCGGCGGGCGGCACGCGCGGCCAGGTGCTGGTTGCCGGCGTTGCCGGGCTCGTCGCGGGCGCAATGTCGATGGCCGCCGGCGAGTACGTTTCAGTGCGGTCCCAAGCCGATACCGAGGCTGCGGATCTCGCACGCGAGCGGCGCGAACTCGCGACGGACGTCAGGGCCGAAGAGCGCGAACTCGCGGCGATCTACGTGCAGCGCGGCCTCGACGCGGCGCTTGCCGAGCAGGTGGCGCTGCAGTTGATGGCGCACGACGCAATGGGCGCGCACGCGCGCGACGAGCTTGGAATTTCCGAAACGTTCACCGCCCGTCCGGTGCAGGCGGCCATCGCCTCGGCGGCGAGCTTCACCGCAGGCGCAGCGCTGCCACTGCTCGTGGCCACGATCACGCCGGTGCCGTCACTGCTGGTGGTGGTCGCCGCGAGCTCGCTCGCGTTTCTCGCGGCGCTGGGTGCACTCGCCGCGCGTACCGGCGGTGCGCCCGTCGCGGCGGGCGCCTGGCGCGTGACCTTCTGGGGCGCGCTCGCCATGCTTGCGACGGGCGCGGTTGGCGCACTGTTCGGCACGGCCGTCTCGTAGCCCGGCGCGGCGAACGTTCACGTCAGCGGGTTCCTCGAGCGGCATCGAGCCGGTCGGCGAGATCGCAGAGATCGGTTGCGGCGATGTCCACGCGGGTGTTCGAAAGCTCGTCGCCGCGGCCCGGACCGAATTCGTCGGGACGAGCGACGAATGCCGTGCGCAGGCCCGCACCTGCCGCCGCCGTGAGATCGGCCGGGTGCGCTGCCACCATCATCACGCTTGATTCCGGGTAGTCCAGCGCTTCAGCCGCTGCGCGATAGACGCCCGGTTTCGGCTTGTAGTCGCGTGCGAATTCCGCACCGAGTATCGCGTCCCAGTGAAGCCCGTTGCGGCGCGCGATGTTAACCATCAGTGAGATGTTGCCGTTCGAGCACGACGCCACCACGTGGTGGATCCGGAGCCGGTCGAGGCCCGTCTTGACATCGGGCCAAGCGTCGAGACGATGCCACGCGAAATTGAGGTGGACGCGGGTCGCTTCATCGACGGCGTCGAGCGCAAACGCGCGGAGAACGACGTCGAGGTTTCGCCGGTGCAGTGCATCGAGCCGGCTGAACGGCAGCCGTCCGCTGCGGACCTCGTCCATCGCCGGCTGGTACTCGCCCCGCCACGCGTCGGCGAACGCCAGCCAGTCGACCGAGATGCCGAGCGGCGCAAGCGACGACCTGGCCTCGCGGGCGATGCACGTTCGCCAGTCCACCAGCGTTCCGAAGACATCGAATAGCAACGCCTTTATCATCGAAGTTCCCTTTTTCTCGTCGACCCGCTTCTCGCCAATGGAAAACGCCCGTTCGGCGCGATTTGGTCGCGGCGGCGTTAGAATGCCGTGAAGGAGTTGCAATGTCATCGCCCGACCGGAATGTTCTTGGGGGTTCGCTCGCGCCGTGTTCGACGTCGCCGCGGACCGGTTTCTACCGCGACGGATGTTGCAACACGGGCGCCGACGACGTCGGCATTCACGTCGTGTGCGCGCGCGTGACGCGCGAGTTCCTGGATTTCGAGCGCGAAAGGGGCAACGATCTCGTGACCCCGGTTCCGGACGCGCGATTTCCCGGCCTCGTGCCCGGCGATCGATGGTGCGTGTGCGCCGGACGGTGGCGGGAGGCGCTCGACGCCGGCATTGCACCGCCGGTCGTGCTGCAGTCGACGCACGAGGAGGCGCTGGCGATCGTCGCGCTCGCCGATCTGCGACGGCATGCCATCGACGGCGATGGGGCACACTGATGCGCGAAGTCCTCCCGGACATCTTCACGTGGGCGTGGTTTTCCGAGCCGCACGGCTACGACTTCAACGGTTACCTCGTCCGCCATTCCGACGGGAACCTGTGCATCGATCCGGTACCGCCTGAAGGCGACATGCCGGCGATCGTGTCGATGGGCGTCGCCAGGATCGTGATCACCAATCGCAATCACTCTCGTGCGGCCAACGCCATCCGCGAGCGCACGGGCGCCCCGATCTGCCTGCACGCCGACGACGCGCCGCATGCCGTCTCCCAGGGTACCCTCGTCGAGGGCGAACTGCTGGCCGGCGACAGGGTCGGGCCGTTGGTGATCGAACCCGTCCCCGGCAAATCGCCGGGGGAAGTGGCCTTGCACTGGCCCGAGCGACGCGTGCTGTTCGTCGGCGACGCCGTCATCGGCAATCCCGCGGGGCAGTGCTCGCTGCTGCGGGAAAAGGTCATCGACGACATCACGCGCCTGCGCAACAGTGTTCGCAACTTGATGGACCTCGATTTCGACGCGCTGCTGTTCGGCGACGGCGTACCGATATTGCGTAACGCCAAGGACCGGCTTCGTGAACTCGTCGAGCGGTTTCCCCGATAGCACGGGTGCCCGCCTCCGGTCATGGCCCGTGATCGATCGAAGCCAGCCGCGCACCTGAAAGACCTCGCCGTGATCGCGGCGCTCGTTGCTTCATGTTTCGGCGCTCCGCCGACGTGCGCCACCGATTTCACCGACCTGTGGTTCGTTTCGGACGAGCCGGGCTGGGGCGTCAACGTCGTGCAATCCGACGCATTTCTGTTCGTCACGTTCTTCATCTACGGAGACGACGGTCGTCCGACGTGGTACACGGCGTCGCTGACGTGGGACGGCACCCGTTATGCCGGTTCGCCGGTATCG
>JBDTNI010000161.1:0-5630 GCA_039933815.1 Betaproteobacteria bacterium | reverse complement strand
TTGCACGATCGCCGGATTTCAAGTCCGGTGCATTCAACCGCTCTGCCACCCATCCTTCTGAGACCTTGAGTCCGCCGGGAGGCGGCTTCATATTAGCATCGGCGTCAAGAACGCTGGCCGCGACGCGCCGGGGTTTTCGGGTCAAGCACGTCATTTCTGCTACCCTAGCGCCGCTGCCCGTCCCGATCCGGGCTCGTTAGCTCTCTGGAGGTGTCATGGAACCGAAATTGCAACCAGGATTCATCCGCGGCACGTCGGCAGAGCCGGGTGCCGTGGTCGCGGAGAGCCAGAACCGCGTGCTTCGCAACACGTACTGGTTGCTTGCGTTGTCGATGCTGCCGACCATTGCCGGCGCGTGGGTGGGGATGCAGTTCAATTTCATCGCGTTGTTCCGTTCGGCGCCCGTGATCGCGCCGCTGGCGATGTTCGGCGTGATGATTGGTGCCCTGTTCGGGGTGACCGCGCTGCGCAACAGCGCGTGGGGCGTTCCCGCGCTGTTCGGGTTCACGTTCATCGCCGGGCTGATGCTGACGCCGATCCTGAGCGTTGCGGTCGGTTTCCGCAACGGCGGTCAGCTGATCGGGATCGCGGGCGCGCTGACCGCGGCTGTTTTCTTCGCGATGGCGGCCATTGCCACCGTGACGAAGCGCGATTTCGCGTTCCTCGGCAAGTTCCTGTTCGTGGGGCTCATCATCCTGGTCGTCGCCTCGCTCGCGAACGTGTTCTTCCAGGTGCCTGCGCTGTCGCTGACGATCTCCGCCGTTGCCGTGCTGCTGTTCTCGATGTACCTGCTGCACGACGTCAGCCGGATAGTGCGCGGCGGTGAAACGAATTACATCACCGCCACGCTCAGCCTGTTCCTGGACGTCTACAACATCTTTATCAGCCTGCTCAACATCCTGATGATCTTCACGGGTCAGCGCGACTGACAAGGTCGGCGTCGCAGCAGTGCGAACGGGGCGAGCGGATCGCCCCGTTTTCATTGTGCGCCGCGCATGGGCGCGATCTTGGAGGTGCAAGTCCTCCCGTAAGCTGGCCACAGCGAACCGGCTCGCCAATGCAAACGCGTCATTCGAAAACGGCCATCGATTCGACGTGCGCGGTATGGGGAAACATGTTGACCACGCCTGCGGCGGCGAGTCGATAGCCGCGCTCGTGGACGAGCACGCCCGCGTCGCGCGCAAGCGTCGCTGGAGCGCATGACACGTAAACGATGCGCGCGAGCGCGGCATCGCTGTCACGGTGCGGCAGTGCTTTCGCGAGTTCGATCGCGCCTTCGCGAGGCGGATCGATCAGCACGCGGTCCAACCGTCCAAGCGGCGCCAGCGTCTCCGGCGTCGCGTTGAAAAGGTTGGCGCAGACGAACGTCGAACGCGCCGCCAGCCCGTTCCGCTGCGCGTTGGCTGTCGCGCGCGCGACGAGCGGTCGGCTGCCCTCGACGCCGACGACATGCGCGCCAAGCCGTGCGATCGGCAAGGAGAAATTGCCGAGTCCGCAGAAGAAATCGCCGATCCGCTCGCCGGGCTTCGGATCGAGCAGTCGCACCGCGCGCCGAACGAGCACCCGGTTCGTCCCCGCATTGACCTGCGTGAAATCGGGGGGCGCAAAGGGTAG
This sequence comes from Betaproteobacteria bacterium, assembly GCA_039933815.1. Classification (GTDB taxonomy): domain Bacteria; phylum Pseudomonadota; class Gammaproteobacteria; order Burkholderiales; family Casimicrobiaceae; genus VBCG01. Next base: position 4,016 of record JBDTNI010000161.1, on the reverse strand, counting down.
CGCGATGTCGAACTCCGGTAGCGTGTACGCGAGCGACGCATTTCGCGGATGAAACGGCACGACAGTGTCAGGACCTCCAGTTTGCAGCCAGATCTCGACGTCGTGTGCATCGGCGAATGCGACCAGCCTCGCCTCGTCGGTCGTCGACGGCGCGTCGAGGACTCGCAGCACGAGCGCGAAGACGAGGCGTTCGGTCGCGGGCTCTCCGTCTATTGTGGACGAAGGCAGCCGCTCGCCGATGGCGACCTCGATCTGCGGCAGGCGCCGCCGGATCGACAGCGATTCGATGAGCGTTCGCAACGCCGGCAGCAGCCGCGACAGCTTCGGCGGCACGACGTGGCATTCGAGCATGTCGGCTACGTAGCTCGACTTCCGTTCGTGGAAGCCGACGAGCACGCCGCCCTTTTTCGGCACGTCGCGAACCGACATGCGTGCGCGGTGACGGTAACCCCAGTTCGCGCCGGCGATCGGTGACAGCAGCGACTCGGGTGTCACCTTCCCGATCCGTTGCAACGCGTCCTCGAGGGCGCGCTGCTTGGCGGCGAGCTGCAGCGCCGGATCGGCGTGCTGCAGCGTGCAGCCGCCGCAGACGCCGAAATGCGGGCATCGCGGTATGACACGGCCCGCGTTCGCCTGCATCACGGTGACGACACGCGCCAGCGAGTAGCTCGGTTTCTGCTTGATGATTTCCGCGGTCAGGCGCTCGCCCGGGAGTCCGCCTTCGACGAACACCACCTTGCCGTCCGCATGGGCGACGCCACGGCCTTCCTGATCCAGCGATTCGATCGTCAATTCGAGCATGAGCGAGGCGCGGATTGTACGCGCCGTGACCCGCTCGACCGGTAAAATGCCACGATGCTGATCCTTGCCCTCGATTCGTCGACGCAGTGGCTGTCGGTCGCGGTGTACGACGGCCGCAAGGCTACGGTCATCCGCGAGCGCGCGGGTCAGGCGGCGTCCGAGCGCATCCTGCCGATGACAACGCGCGTACTTGCCGACGCCGGCACGACGCTCGGTGCGCTCGGCGGCATCGCCTTTGGCGCCGGTCCCGGCGCGTTCACCGGCGTGCGCATCACGTGTGGCGTCGTGCAGGGGCTCGCGCTGGGTGCGCGGCTGCCCGTGTACGGCGTTCCGACGCTAGGCGCGATGGCGCATTCCGCCGGTACCGCGCACGGATGGATGCGTGTCGCCGCGTGCCTCGACGCAAGAATGGGCGAGGTCTACGCGGGCTTCTACGAACGGGTCGACGGCCGCTGGACCGCTGTGCGCCCCATCGTCGCATGCAACCCTCTGGCGCTTGACGCCCCCGATTCTTCGAGTTGGAACGGCGCGGGCGACGGCTTCGAACGCCACCCGGCACTTGCGACGCGATTGGCGCTCGGCGCCGTCGATGCGGCGATCGCCCCGGACGCCGCAGCGATCGCGCAGTGGGCTTTTCCCCATCTGTTGGCGGGCGAAGGCGTCGATGCCGGGAGCGCGCAACCACTGTACGTGCGCGATCGGGTCGCGCTGACCACGGCCGAACGCGCCGACGGTGTACGCCTGTAGCGCGATGGCGTCGCTTCCGAAGCCGATCGACGCGGTTGAAGCTCGCTGGCGCCCGCTGGCAGCCGCCGACCTGCCAGTCGTCGCCGCGCTCGAAATGTGCATCCACGCCGCGCCGTGGACCGAGCGCAACTTTCGCGATGCGCTCGCGGCCGGGTACTCGGCGCGCGTCGGCGTGCGCGGCACGCGCATCGTCGCGTACGGCGTGCTGATGCTGGGACCCGGCGAGGCGCAGCTTCTGAACCTTTCGGTCGTGGCGGACGCGCGTCGGGAAGGGCTTGGCCGCACGCTGCTCATGCAGTTCGTCGAGGATGCGCGACGACTGTATGCGGAGCAGCTGTTCCTGGAAGTTCGAGTCGGCAACCGCGCGGCGATAGCACTGTACGAGAACGCCGGTTTCGAGCCGATCGCGCGCCGCGTTGCCTATTATCCAACCGCGCCCGGCGGCTCTCGCGAGGACGCGCTCGTCATGCGCTGCGCGCTGTTGCGCGTTGGCGACGGTCGGCCGGCACCATGATCGCCCGCGACGACGTCCTGCGTGAACTGAAGCTGACGCCGGTGTGGCGCCTGCGGCAGCCTGCGACAGGCCAGAAGGACGCGGACTCGGCGGACGCCGTGCGGCGCGCACGCATCGCCGGGCTTTCGTTCGATGCACTGGTCGACGACGTCGCCGCGTGCAAGGCGTGCGCACTGTGCCGGACGCGCAGGAACACCGTGCCGGGCGTGGGTGATCGGGAGGCGCGGTGGCTGTTCGTCGGCGAAGCGCCGGGCGCCGACGAGGACGCGCAAGGAGAGCCTTTCGTCGGCGTGGCCGGCCAGTTGCTCGACAACATGCTGCTGGCGCTCGGACTCGACCGCTCGAAGGACGTCTTCATCGCCAACGTACTCAAGTGCCGGCCGCCCAACAACCGGAACCCGGAGCCCGGCGAGGCGCTGGCCTGTGCGCCTTACCTCGATCGCCAGGTCGAACTGATCGCACCGGGCGTGATCGTGGCGCTTGGCCGCAGCGCCGCGGGAAGGCTGCTCGACACCGACGCGGCCGTCGCCAGTTTGCGCAATCGCGTCCACCGCCACCGCGGAGTGCCGCTGATCGTGACCTATCATCCGGCGTACCTGCTTCGTACGCCCTCCGACAAGGGCAAGGTCTGGGAGGATCTGCTGTTCGCGCGCCGCGTGCTGCGCGACGCCGCCGGGGCGACCGCGCAGCGCTAGCGGGCACGCCGCGATTTTGTCGATACCCGCTTGCGCACATTGAACGCAGGCCGCATATTCCGGGCGGCGGACGATTCGTCCCACTCATCGATCTGGAGGAGCACCATGTTTCGCAAGCTGGGCATCGCACTGGCAGCCGTCATGGCGCTGACGCTTTCGGGTTGCGGCTACAACGACCTGCAGCGTCAGGACGAAGGGATCAAGGCGTCGTGGTCCGAGGTCGTCAACCAGTACCAGCGGCGCGCGGATCTCGTGCCGAACCTCGTCAATACCGTGAAGGGATACGCGCAGCAGGAGCAACAGGTGCTGACCGAGGTGACCAACGCCCGTGCGAACGTCGGCGCCATCAAGGCGACGCCCGAGCTCATCAACGATCCGGTGGCGTTCCAGAAATTCATCCAGGCGCAAAATCAGCTGCAGGGCGCGCTGTCGCGCCTGCTTGCCGTGTCGGAGAACTATCCGCAGCTGAAGTCGGACGCACTGTTCCGCGATCTGCAGTCCCAACTCGAGGGCACGGAAAACCGGATCGCCGTCGCGCGTAACCGATACATCAAGACCGTGCAGGAATTCAACACGACGGTGCGGCAGTTCCCGACCAATTTGACGGCGATGATCTTCAAGATGAACGTGAAACCCAACTTCACGGTCGCCGACGAGGGCGCGATCAGCGCGCCGCCGAAGGTCGACTTCGGCAAGTCCGCGGCGCCGGTCGTGCCCGCGCCGGGCGTGATACTGCCGCCGGCGACGCCTCCCGCGCTCCCTCCGCCGACACCGGCGCCGGCACCGGCGCCGAAGTCCTGAGCATAGCCTCCGCGTTCGAGGCGCCGGTCGCGTGATCGCGGCCGGCGTTCCCGAACGCCGTCGACGCGCCCCCCGGATGATTGCCCACGGTCGCCCTGGCTGGATCGCGCTGGCGCTGCGCTGCATCGTCGCGCTTGCATCGCTGCTCGGCGCGTCGCTCGTCATCGCGCAGCCGGCCTGGGAATCGACGTCCGAGGGTCTCGCGCCGATCCCCGCGCTGAGTGCGCGCGTGACCGATGTCACGCAGACGCTCACGGCCGCCGAGCGCCAGGCGCTCGAATCCAAGCTCGCCGACTGGGAGCAGCGCACCGGCAACCAGCTCGTCGTGCTGATCGTTCCTACGACCCGCGGCGAGCCGATCGAAGGCTATTCGCTGCGCGTGGCGGAGGCATGGAAGATCGGCCGCAAGGGCCAGGACAACGGCGCGCTGTTCGTCGTTGCCAAGGACGACCGCAAGA
>JBDTNI010000160.1:0-5644 GCA_039933815.1 Betaproteobacteria bacterium | reverse complement strand
GGGAACTCCGGGTGAGAGGCGAAGCGCGGGATTTTACTCCACGCGCGGCGCGCGGCCGCCCTCGCGGCGCGACGCGCTACGCGGGATCGCCGGCGAGGAGCGCGACGAGCTGCCCCGCGCGATCGAGTGCAGCGAGATCGTCATAACCACCGACGTGACGATCGCCGATATAGATTTGCGGAACGCTCCGCCGGCCCGTGCGCTTCATCATCGCGAGCCGCTCGGCGGGCTCCTCGTCGACGTGGATCTTGACGACGTCGTCGACGCCGCGCGCAGCAAGCAGGCGTTCGGCCCGCACGCAGTACCCGCAATACGAGGACGTGTACATCGTGACACGAGGGGCCTGGCTCATGGGGTCATATCTTCTGCATCGGCAGTCCGGCGTCCTTCCAGGCGCGCAATCCGCCGCGAAGGCTTTGTACGCTCGTGAAACCGAGTTTCGTCAACGGCGACGTTGCGGACGCGCTGCGCATTCCGCGGTCGCAATAGACAATCACCGGCCGCGATACGAACTTCGCGAGTTCGGCCCCGCGCTCCTGCAACTCCGACAACGGAATGTGGTGCGCGTTCGGGAGCCTCGAGCCTGTGAATTCCTTGGACTCGCGGATATCCAGCAGGATCGCGTTTTCCGAGTTGATGAGCCGCGTTGCATCGAACGTCCCGACCTCGCGCGTCGGGGACAATCGGCGCTGGACGAGTGGCCACAGCAGCATTGCGCCCGACAGGACGAACACGAGCACGAGGGGCCAGTTTTTCTCGATGAAGGGCAGCATGGAAAGCGTCGCCAAAGATTAAAATGATAGCTCACGACCGTGCCGACCCTGCCGGCGCCCGACCATGGACATACTCGCTTCCTCCCCCGCGCCCGCCCCCGCCGCCGCGCCCGCCGTCGACGAGCAAGCACCCGCCGCGCGCCCGGTGCTGCTGCTGATCCTCGACGGCTTCGGATGCCGCGACGACGCGCCGGACAACGCGATCAGCCGCGCCGATGCACCGCGCTGGCATGCGCTGCTCGCGACGTGCCCGCACACGACAATCGACGCGTCCGAACTCCGCGTCGGGCTTCCCGAAGGCCAGATGGGCAACTCGGAGGTGGGCCACCTCAACATTGGCGCGGGACGCGTCGTCTACCAGGATTACACGCGCATCGACGTCGCGATCCGCGACGGCCAGTTCGTGCGCAACCGGGCGCTCGTCGACGCCGTCGCGACGGCGCGGGCGAGTGGAGGGACGCTGCACGTGCTCGGGTTGCTGTCCCCCGGCGGCGTGCATAGCCACGAGCGGCAGCTCGCGGCAATGGTCGAGATGGCGGCCTGCGGAGGCGTCGCGCGCGTCGCCGTGCACGCGTTCTTAGACGGCCGCGACACCCCGCCGCGCAGCGCTGCGCCTTCGCTCGCCGCGATGGACGACGTCTGCGCGCGCCACGCGAACGCGCGGATGGCGTCGATCTGCGGGCGCTATTTCGCGATGGATCGCGATCAGCGGTGGGAGCGCGTCGCGCCCGCGTACGCGCTGATCGTCGACGGCACGGCGCCTTTCGAGGCCGCGACGGCCCGCGCCGCGCTCGACGCTGCGTATGCGCGCGGCGAATCGGACGAGTTCGTCCAGCCGACGGCCATCGTCGCCGACGGTGTCCGCACGACGGTTGACGACGGCGACGTCGTCGTCTTCATGAACTTCCGCGCCGACCGTGCGCGCGAGATGACGCGCGCGCTCACCGATGCCGCGTTCGACGGATTTCCCCGCCGCCGCGTGCCCGAACTCGCGCGCTTCGTGTGCCTCACGAACTACGGCGACGAATTCAGCCACCTCGACATCGCGTTCGCGCCGCAGACGATCGACAACGGCTTCGGCGAATATCTCGCGCGGATGCGGCGGCGCCAGCTGCGCATCGCGGAAACCGAAAAATACGCGCACGTCACCTACTTCTTCAACGGCGGCAACGAATCCGTCTACGAGGGCGAGGAGCGCATTCTCGTGCCGTCGCCGAAGGTGGCTACGTACGACCTCAAGCCGGAAATGAGCGCCGTCGAAGTGACCGACCGCCTCGTCGAGGCGATCGCCAGCGGGCGCTTCGACGCGATCGTGTGCAACTACGCCAACGCCGACATGGTCGGCCACACCGGCAATTTCGACGCGGCGAAGCGTGCGATCGAGGCGCTGGACGTCTGCATCGGCCGCGTCGTCGATGCCGTGCGCGCGCACGGCGGCGACATCGTCATCACGGCCGACCACGGCAACGCCGAGCAGCTTCACGACGACTCGACGGGCCAGGCCCACACGGCGCATACGCGCAACCTCGTGCCGTGCGTTTACGTCGGACGACCCGCCACGATGATGGACGGCGGGGCATTGCAGGACATCGCCCCTACGCTGCTCGCGATGATGGGGCTGCCCAAGCCCCCGGAGATGACCGGGCATTCGCTCGTCCGCTTCGCGGCGCCGTCGCGCCACGCGTCCTGATACGGGCGCGGGGAACTCCGCGGCCGATCCGACGGACCAACGCCAGCTACTCGCTGCGCGGCTCCGGCCGGGCCCGTCTGTCAGCGAACCATCCCCGATCCGGCGCCGCGCGGCAATGCGCGGGATCGCAACGATTGACCGTCGGCGGGCGCGCTGTGGTCGACAGTGTTGCGGCACCCGCCGGCCGGCGGAAACCACCGGGCGGCGATGCCTGCGCTCGCAGGGGCAGGCGTATACTTTATTTCACTCTGCGCACGCGCTGCGGCGCAGTCAACGAGGTCACCGGGGTATGCGATGCGCGATGGAATGAAGAAGGCGACGTGGATCGGAATGGGCGCAGTGCTTGGCCTCCTGCTGAGCCTCAACCTGTCGGTGTTCGCCCAGCGTGAGTCGCGGCTGCCGATTCCTTACGAAGACCTCCAGTTGCTGTCGGCAGTCTTCGGCAAGATCAAGAGCGATTACGTCGAACCGGTTTCCGACGACAAGCTGATCAAGGAAGCCATCAACGGAATGGTCCACGGGCTCGACCCGCATTCCGACTTCCTCGACGCCGAAGCCTTCCACGAACTCCAGGTCGACACGCAGGGACGCTTCGGCGGCCTCGGCATCGAAGTCGGCGTCGAGGACGGCGTCATCCGCGTCGTTTCCCCGATCGAGGACACGCCGGCGTTCAAGGCCGGCATCAAGTCGGGTGACCTGATCGTCAAGATCGACGATACGGCAACGCGCGGCATGCCGCTGTCGAAGGCGGTCGAGAAGATGCGCGGCAAGCCCGGCACGCCGGTGCTGCTGACCGTCGTGCGCAAGGACGTCGATGCGCCACTGACGTTCACGCTGCTGCGGCAGGAAATCAACATCAAGAGCATCCGCGCCAAGGCGATCGAGCCCGGCTACGGCTACATCCGCGTGCGCAAATTCCAGGAGGACACCGGCGGCGACCTCGCGAAGGCCATCCGCGAGCTCTACGCCAACGGACCGCTGAAAGGGCTCGTGCTCGACCTGCGCAGCGACCCCGGCGGACTGCTGAACCAGGCGGTGGCCGTCTCGTCCGCGTTCCTGCCGAAGGACGCGCTCGTCGTCTACACCGAGGGCCGTACGGCGGACGCGCGGATGCGCCTCACGGCGAGCCGCGAGAATTACGTGCGCCGGGGCGACGACTACCTGCGCGACCTGCCGGCGGGCATCAAGTCCGTCCCGATGGTCGTGCTGGTCGATGCCGGTACCGCGTCGGCGTCCGAGATCGTCGCCGGCGCGCTGCAGGATCACAAGCGCGCAACGGTGCTCGGTGCGCAGACGTTCGGCAAGGGTTCCGTGCAGACGATCCTGCCGCTCGGCAACAACACCGGGCTCAAGCTCACGACGGCGCGCTACTACACGCCGGCGGGGCGCTCGATCCAGGCGAAGGGCATCGAGCCGGATATTTTCGTCGACGACGGTCGCGACTCGCCCAACCGCATCCGCGAAGCGAATCTCGAGCGACACCTGATCGTTCCGGACGGCGCCGCCGCAACGGCGAAGGGCACGACCGCGGCCGCGAAGGGCTCCGCCGCGACGGGTCCCGACGTCAAGATCGCCCCGAAGGTCAACGGGCAGCCCGATGCGCTTCCGCCGCGGCTCGAGTTCGGTTCGGACGAGGATTTCCAACTCAAGCAGGCGATGAATCGCCTGAAGGGCGCGCCGGTCGTCGAGTCGGTGAAGGCGCTGTCGGCGCAGGCCAAGACGCAATAACGGCCCGGGATCGCGTCTCCAACCGCCGCCCCCGAACGCCCGGCCCCACGCCGGGCGTTCTCCGTTTTAGCCGCGCCGGGGCATCCCGATTCGACCGCATGGACGACGCGCAGCTGCTCCGCTACAGCCGGCACCTTCTGCTCGACGAGCTCGGGCCGGACGCGCAACAGCGCTTCACTGCCGCACGCGTGCTCGTCGTCGGTGCGGGCGGCCTCGGCGCGCCGGCCGCGCAGTTCCTTGCCGCCGCCGGCGTGGGCACGATCTCGATCTGCGACGGCGACGACGTCGACCTCACCAACCTCCAGCGGCAGCTCCTCTACTCGACCGCCGATGTCGGGCGACGCAAGGTCGACGCCGCGGCCGAGCGGCTGGCGGCGGTGAACCCGCTGGTGACGGTGCGGCCGATCGCGCGCCGCGTCGATGCGCGGGAATTGGCGGTGCTCGCGCGCGACGCGGATGTGGTGCTCGACTGCTGCGACAACTTCGAGACGCGGCACGCCGTCAACCGCGCCTGCGTCGCGGCGGGGACACCGCTCGTGTCCGGCGCCGCGATACGGTTCGACGGCCAGCTCGCGGTCTTCGACACGCGCGACGCGGTCAGCCCGTGCTATCACTGCCTGTTCGGCGAAGGCGAGGCGATCGACGAACAGCGCTGCGCGACGATGGGGGTGTTCGCCCCGCTCGTCGGCATCGTGGGATCGACGCAGGCCGCCGAGGCGCTCAAGCTGCTCGCGGGCGTGGGCGAGTCGCTCGCGGGACGGCTCCTTCTGGTCGACGCGCTGTCGATGCAATGGCGCGAGCTCAACGTGCCGCGCGATCCCGAATGCCCCGTCTGTCGCAACCGCCCACAGACGGCAACCGGTCGGAGGGACCCGATATGAGATTTGTCTCAAGAATGCGTTACGTCGTACCGATCGTGGCGGTCGCGGCGTCGCTCGCCACCGCAGGCGCGACGGCACAGCCGCACGCGCCGCCCGCGCAAGCCCGAGACGAAGCGTCGGTCGCGAAGGGCGAATGGACGTCGATACGCGAGACGATCCGCGCGCAGCTCGCCGCGCTGCGCCGCCACGACGCGGCGCAGGCATTTTCGTTTGCCGCGAGCGGCATCCGCAGCCACTTCGGCGATGCGGCGACGTTCCTCGCGATGGTCGAACAGCAGTACGGCGCACTGCTGACGGCCCGCTACACCGAGTTTCTCGAAGGCGCGGTCATCGACGGCCACACGATCCAGCCGCTGCGCCTCGTGATGAGCGACGACACCGTGCTCGTGGCGCTCTACGAGATGCAGCGCGACGGCGACGCGTGGAAGATCGTCGGCTGCGCGATCGCGCCGTCGACGGTGCGATCCACGTAGTGTCCTGTCCCGCAAGTTCCGAAGACAAGGGAGCGGATGGAATTGGCTGCCAGGCAAGGCGCTCGGCCGACGCCGTAGCCCGTGCTACCGTGAGGCCGA
>JBDTNI010000159.1:0-5645 GCA_039933815.1 Betaproteobacteria bacterium | reverse complement strand
CACATACAGGCTGGGGTAGTTGGCCTGCCACAGCGCGTCTTTGTAGCGCAGGTAGTAGGTTCCCGACACGCCGAACGACAGCCTGCCCCACGACTGGGCCGGTGTGCGGTAGCGAAAGTCGAGGTCGATCCCCTGCAACCGAATCGCGCCCAGGTTGATGAACGTCTGGTCGATCTGCAGGATGCGTCCGGGCAGTCCGGGGAAGTTGGGATCCGCCGGCCCGCGCGTCACCAGAGACCCGAACTGGTCGAGATTGCTCAGCACGACCGGATACGCGATGCCGTTGATGATCGCGTTCTTCAGGTTGATCTTGAAGTAGTCGACGCTGAACGACGCGTTCGGAATGGGCTCGAACACGACGCCGAACGTCGCCTGCTCGGATTCCTCGGGCTTCAGCGCGGCGTTGCCGCCGAACAGCACGCCGAACTGCGTCGCGCAGTCTAGCCCCGTGTCGTTGGTGACGGGACAGCGAACCGGATCGGTTTGCCCGGTCTGCGTCACGCCCCCGAACTTCGGCGTGTAGAGCTCGTACAGGCTGGGCGCAAGAAAGCCCGTGCCGTACGATCCGCGGAGGAGCAGCGCGCGCGTCGGCTGCCAGCGAAGGCTGAACTTGGGATTGGTCGTGCTGCCGAAGTCGCTGTAATGGTCGTAGCGTACGGCGACGTCGGCCTCGAGCGACTTGACGATCGGGATGTTGACCTCGGCGAACGCCGCCCACTGCTTGCGGTCCTTGTCGCGCGTCGACTTGATCGGTCCGCCGAAGCCGCTGATGCTGCCGGCCTCGAGCGCGGGGTTCGCGATCTGGTCGAATTCCTCCTTGCGCGCCTCGACGCCGAACGCGACGGCGAGCGGGCCGGCCGGGAGCTTGTACACCTCGCCGGACGTACGGGCGCGAGCACCATAGTTCTTCGATGTGCCGTCGAAGACGTCGCCGACGAAATTCGACGTTCGCTCCAGCGCGATGACATCCGGCGTATTCGGGCCGAAGAAATTGACGACGCCGCTGTTCAGGATGGGCAGCAGCAGCGTCTGGTCCTGGAACCCGCCGTTGATGTGCTGCGTGTTCTTGCCTTCCGAGTAGAACGCCGCGCCATCCCAATCCCAGTTGCGCCACGAGCCCTTGACGCCGCCGACGACCTGCCAGTTCTCGTTGGTGTCGGTCGTGTCGCGGAAGCCGTTGTCGAACGTCCGGTAGCGGATATTGAGCGGCTTACCGTCGACGCCGGCGTCGGCCGCGATCGCATGGGGGTAATACGGGCTTGACGGCTGCAGCGTGATGGTCGCGGGGATGTCGTTCAGCGGGCCGTACGTGAACAGGCTGGAAATCGGCCCCGGCTGGATGACGAGGTTCACTTCATCGCGCGAGTACAGTCCGGTGACGTACGCCTGAAAGTCGTTGTTGATCTGGAACCGCGCGGTCCCGAAGAGGTTCGTCGTCTTCTGGTGCGGGATCATCTGCACGCCGCGGATCATCGACGGGTCGAAGTAGCATCCGAGCAGGTTCGCGTCGTTGTAATACTGGCTCGTCCCGCATTCACTCGGACTGTTGGCGACGATCGGCGTACCCGACGAGCTGTTGACGACGCCGATGCCGCCGGTCGTGATCCGGCCGGGGTTCGTATTGCTCGAGATACCGACGACGCCGATGTCGGGAATGTAGGACGAGCGCGAGAAATTGCGGCTGACCTGGTCGAGCGACTTCTGCTCGTTGTACTGGCCGGACACGAACACGTTCCAGCGGTCTTTCGCGAGATCGCCCCACCCCGCGGAAGCCGTCCCCTGCCATTGCTCGCCACCGCCGCCGCGCGTCGGCGAGCCGTAGAACCCCGTGATCTCGGCGCCCGTGTAGTCGGTGCGCGTGATGAAGTTGATGACACCGGCAATCGCATCCGAACCGTAGATCGCCGATGCGCCGTCCTTCAGGATCTCGACACGCTCGATCGCGCTGAACGGGATGCTCTGCAGGTTAACGCCGCCCACGCCCTGCACTTCGCCGGAGAAGTTGTCGATCCGGTTGCCGTTGATCAGCACCAGCGTGCGCGCGCCGCCAAGCCCGCGCAGCGAAGCGGTCTGCGCGGAGAACGTCAGGGCGCCCACGGAATTCGCCGTCGTGGTGCTGCCCGCGCTGTTGTTCGACGAGATCTGTTGCAACAGCTCCATCGGCGACGTCGCGCCCGAGCGCTGGATTTCCTCGCGCGTGATGACCGTGACGGGAAGCGAGCCCTCCCCTTCGACGCGCTTGATGTTCGACCCCGTGACTTCGATGCGGATATCGGGTCGCGTATTCGACGGCACGTCAGGACTGACCGCCTGCCCGAAGGCGGACATCGACAGCGTCGAAGCGGCGCCGAACGTACAGGCGAGCGCGGCAGCGACCTTCCTACGTTTCAAGCTCATCTGGAAACCCCCACGGAAGACACGTTGTTCGGGATGCGGCCGACGCGCGATGCGTGGACCGCGGCACGGGTGAGCGTAGGGGACTGCACGATGGCGTCGCAAGACGATGTTCGTAAACCGCAGCGCGGGATGGGCGGACAGGATTGCGAACGCGGCGAACGGGAGTCGCTGGCCAAAAACAAAACGTTCGAATCGAAGCGTCGCCCCGCGCCATGCGGCACCGCTTCGTCGGCGCCGCGGGCGCTTCGTGGGTAGCGGCAGCCCCCGGTCGCCGCAGCCGGGCTGGTGCGACGCGCGCAGGCACTCTGTAGCGACGGCTACAGCAGCGCGCAGGCGAACGCCGTCACCGCGCGGCGAAACGGCGACGGCACGCGGCGGATGGCGCGCCGCACTTGCCGGCGGGGCCATTTCGAGCTAACGTACGGACATGAATATGTACGTACATTTATCACCCGAGGCGGTCGTGACCGATGTCGTCGAGCGCGCGCCCGGCCGGCCGGGGCAGGGCTGGCTCGCGCGCATACCGGTGCGGTCGATGACGCGCATCGTGATCGTTCCCGTCAGCGAAATCGTCAGGCTCGAGGCGGAGGACAATTACGTACGGATCTGGGCCGACCGGCCGTACCTGCACAAGGAAACGCTGACCGGATTGATGTCGCGTCTCGACCCGACCGCGTTCCTGCGCATCCATCGCTCGCACGCGGTGAACATCGGCCTCGTCCGCGAGCTTCGTCCGCAACTGCACGGCGAGTACGTGATGTCACTGGCCGACGGTACCGAACTCACGTCGGGGCGCAGCTACCGGACGCGCATCCAGCAGGCTTTCGGCCTGTCCAGAACCGGCGAGCCATGATGCGCGATGGTGGCCGCCTGCGGACGTTCAGCGCCCGAACCTGGTGCCCTAGTAGCCGACGACGCTCGGCAGGTTCAGAAGTTCAACCGTCTCGCGCGGATCGAGTGCCGGGCTTGGGCGCAGCCGTCCGCGCCGCTCGCGCGCGACCGTGAGGTCCGTGGTGGCGAGCGCGCCTTCGTGGCGCAGTAGCCAGCGCTTCCGCGCGACGCCGCCCGGATGGCTGCCGAGACCGCCGGATGCCGCGACGACTCGATGGCACGGGATGAACACCGGAACGGGATTGGTCGCGAGGCAAACGCCGATCGCGCGCTGCGCGCGCGGCATGCCGAGCCGGTCCGCGAGGGCCGCATAGGTCGACAGCGTGCCGACCGGAAGCGCACTCACCATCGCCCATACGCGGCGCTGCAACGGCGTCGCCGCCGTCGCGAGCGGCAGGCCGGCCAACGCGCCGAAGGCGCCGGCGTAGTAATCGCGCAGACGGCTTGCCGCGTCCAGCGGGTCGCCCGTCACGACGCGGAAGAAGGGCCCGAACATCCGCCGCAGGCGCGGCTCGAGCGCTTCGCGGCGGTCGTCGAACACTGCCGCGCAAACGCCGGCGGAAATGCTCGCCACGTGCATCGGCCCGAGCGGCGTCGCCACCGTCGTCACGGCGACCGTGCTGTCCAGTGGTTCCGACGACATCGTTGCGATCGTGTTCACTCGGGTCTCCAATGCACGCTTCGGATGCGCGACCGCCGTCGACGGCCGGCGACGATCACTGTACGGCGACCCTCCGCCCATCGCGCGGGAAGTTGGCTAAAGGAGCGTCGCGCACGGGCCAACGGGCGCGCGGCCCGCGCGAACGGCAACGTCAATGCGACGGCGCCTGCATCCGCTGCACGCAGCAACGGCACGACGTCCTGTGGTCCAATACGCGTCTGTCCATTCGAGCGGGAGCCTTCGTGAACGCAACGAAGCACGTCGCCGTGTGGATCGCCGCCGTCGTGTTCTTCGTGATCGGCGCGATCTGGTACACGGTGCTTTCGGTCCGCTGGCTCGCAGCGATCGGCAAGACGGCGGAAGGCATTGCCGCGGAGCAGGCGGGATCCCCGCTGCCCTACGTCATCGGGTTCCTGGCGATCCTCGTGATGTGCTATTCGCTGTCATGGCTGATCGAGCGCCTGCATGCGACGACGTTCGGTGGCGGCATGCGCACCGGCCTTGGCGTGGCCGCGGGCTTCGTTTGCGCGAACCTTGCGCTCAACTACGGGTTCGAATGGCGACCCGTCTCGCTGTGGCTGATCAACGGCATCTACGCGGCCGTGGGCCTCGCGCTGGCGGGAGCGATCATCGGCGGCTGGAAGCGAGCGGCGCGGAGCAACGGATGAAGCTATCGAACGCTGCAGAATCGGCGGCGCTTACGGCGCGCCTGGCCCGCTGCTATGCCGGCGCCGTCCACGACGTGCTGCGCATGATGGGCCACGAGCGCATCGCCCTCCCGCCCGCGATCAAGGCGATTGCGCCGGGCACGCGTCTCGCAGGCCCCGCGTGGACCGTCGCAGGACACATCGACCGCTCGAAGACGCGTGACGAATGCCTGCTCGGCTGGTGCACGCTTCTCGCGAAGGCGCCGGCCGGTCACGTAGTCGTCTGCCAGCCCAATACGCACGAGATTGCGCTGATGGGCGAGCTGTCCGCTCAGACGCTTCAGGCGCGCGGCGTCCTCGGCTACATTGTCGACGGCGGGTCGCGCGACACCGACTTGGTGCTCGCGCAGGGGTTTCCGGTGTTCTGCGCTTTTCTCACGCCCACCGATATCGTCGAGCGCTGGATACCGGACCGCTACGGCGAGCCGGTGACCATCGGCGACGTCACCGTGACGACGGGCGATTTCGTCCTCGGCGATCGCGACGGCGTCGTCGTCATCCCGAGTCGCGCCGCCGACGAGGCGGTCGCGCGCGCAACGACGGTGATGGACACCGAGAGCGAGATGCGCAGCGCGCTGATCGCCGGGATGGACCCGGTCGACGCCTATCACCGCTTCGGCAAGTTCTAGGCGACCGCGCCAGTCCGGTCCCGCGCGTCGTCACGGCGTCGTCCGCAGCGCGACGAGCACCCGCGCGAGACGCGCGGCGCCCTGGGCGATCCGCCGTTCCGTCAGCGCGGAATAGCCGATGAGAAGGCCGTTGCAAATGCCGGGACGGCTCGCATAGCGCGACAGCGGGAGCACCCGGACGCCGGCGCGAGCGGCGGACGCGGCAACGCGTGCGTCGTCGGTGTCCGCCGACAACGCCATCGTCGCGTGCATGCCCGCAGCGAGTCCCCCCAGTGCGTAAGCGGGCGCCACGCGATCGAATGCTTGCACGAGCGCGTCGCGGCGCGCGGCGTAGAGCGTTCGCATCCTGCGCAAATGCGC
>JBDTNI010000158.1:0-5648 GCA_039933815.1 Betaproteobacteria bacterium | reverse complement strand
TCGAACAGCGCGGGGTTGTCGAGCGCCTCGAAGCGCAGTTTGTCGCACGCGTCGGACGCGTTCGAGATCAACTCGCGCAAAAAGATCTCGCGGTTGGAGTACAGCGAGTGAATCATCAGGTTCAGCAGCTGCTTCACTTCCGCCTGGAAGCCGCGCGTTTCGCGGTCGGCGCCTGTCGTCGTCGCTTCGGTGTTCATGGTCGAAAAGTCCGTCGGTTGCGTGAAAATCGGACGCGAAGTCCGGTCGATCAATTCTAAGGCACGGCCGCGTGAAGACGGGGCGAAATGATGGGCGACGCGCGCGGGACACCGCATCTCGCCGGGGCGATCGGTCGCGGGGTGCCGTCCCGCACCCGCCCGGCGTGCGTGGCGCCGGCGAGCGCTCGGCCCGGCTGCCGCCGCATTCATCCCTCGTGCAGCGCAGTGCCGGCGAGCGTCTCGGGAACTTCCTCGGCGACGGTGGGCCCCGGGCGCCAGAGCAGTGCGACACCCAGCAACGCCGAGGCGATCGACGCGGCGAATACCGCGAGCTTTGCGACGGCGAAATCGGTCGGATCGGCGAACGCCTGACCCGCGATGAACAGCGACATCGTGAATCCGATGCCCGCCAGCGCGCCCGCCCCGGCGAGCTGGCGCCACGAGTACGCCCCGGGCTTGACAGCGACGCCGGACCAGGAGGCGAGCGCACAGCCTCCGAGCACGCCGACCGGCTTTCCGACGCATAGACCGAGCGCTATCGCCAGCGCGAGCGACCCCTCCCTTTGAAATACGTCCGCGGCCACGACGACGCCGGCGTTCGCGAGCGCGAACAGCGGCAGCACGACGAAGCTCGACCACGGCTCGATGGCGCGCAGCGTCCGCTGCGCGGGCGATTCGAGCCGGTCGTGGATGGCATCGAGCGCCTGCAGCGCCGGGGCCGACGGACCATGGCGCAGCACTTCCCTGCCGCGCGCGACTTCCGACGTAAGGATCATCTCGGCCTGGGCGTGTAGCGCGCGCAGGTTTGGCGGCGGACGCGTCGGCACGACCATCGCGATGACCACGCCCGCCAGCGTCGCGTGCAGGCCGCCCGCATGCACGCAGTACCAGAGCGCACAACCCAGCAGCGCGTAGGGCATCGCGCGGTAGACACCGGATCGGTTCAGCAGGACAAGCGCCGCGACAAGGGCTGCCGCGGCCAGCAGGAATTCGGGCACGAGCTTTCCAGAGTAGAACAGCGCGACCACGACGATCGACCCGAGATCGTCGACGATCGCGGCCGCCGTCAGGAAGATGCGCAGTTCAACCGGCACGCGCCGCCCGAGCATCACGATCAGCGCCACGGCGAACGCCGTGTCGGTCGGCATCGGCACGCCCCAGCCGTGAGCCAGCGCGCCGCCGGGAATGATGGCGTAGTACAACAGCGCAGGCACCACCATGCCGCCGAGCGCCGCCGCAGCCGGGAAGGCCGCCGCACGGCGCGTCGCGAGCCGGCCCACGGTGAACTCGCGCTTGATCTCGAGGCCGACGACGAGAAAGAACAGCGTCAGCAGGCCGTCGTTGATCCACTGCAGAAGCGGCATCCGGAAGCCGTGCGGGCCGAGCGCAAATCCGAACGGCGTCTGCCACGCCCGCTCGAACGCGCCCGCCAGTGGCGAATTGACGACGACTATCGCGAGCGCCGACATCAGCAGCAGGAGGACGCCCGTCGCCGGCGCCCAACGCGCGAATTCGATCGCCGCCGAGTGCACGCGGTGGCCAAGCGAGCCCAACAGCGCCTCCGCCAGCGCGACGTCGTCCCACGCGCCGTCGTAGCGCCGCCCGTTGATGAAAAAGGTCGGCGTCATGCGCACGCCGCTGCGCTGCGCGCTGTCGATGTCGGCATCGACGCGTGCACGCCCGCGCTCGATCGCATCGCCGCTTCGCGCGAGACCCGCGTCGCTCATCACCGCAGCCACGTCGTCGTCGGTCAGGTCGTGCGAGCGCGACATCAGTTCGATATGCGCACGCCAGAAGGTCTCATCGTCCGGAGCGCGCTCGGCGACGTCGGCGGCGCGCCGCGCGAGTTCGCTGCCGGTGATCGGGCGCTGCCGGAATACGTAGCGGAGCCGGTCTCCGAACCGGTCGCGCAGGCGTGCGACCTCCTCGTTGGCGGCGCGACAATACGGGCATGCATAGCTGCCGTACTCGACGAGCGTCAGATCCGCGCCGTCGGGACCCAATACATGATCGCGGGACCGGTCCACCGGCCGGACGAGCCGTCCCGACACGCTGGCAGCGTCGGTCATCGCCGCGCCGACGGCGTCGCGCGAAGCGGATAGCGCGCGGCAATCATCCGGACGCTCAGCTCTTGAGCCGGTAACCCGTCTTGAATATCCAGGCGACGATCGCAACGCAGGTCGCGGTGAATGCGAGCGTCATTCCGAGGCTGACGGTGACGCCGACGTCGGATATGCCGTAGAAGCTCCAGCGGAAACCGCTGATGAGATAGACGACCGGGTTGAACAGCGTCACTTTCTGCCAGAACGGCGGCAGCATGTCGATCGAATAGAAGCTGCCTCCCAGAAATGTCAGCGGCGTCACGACGAGCAGCGGCACGAGTTGCAGCTTCTCGAATCCGTCGGCCCAGATGCCGATGATGAATCCGAGCAGGCTGAACGTCACGGCGGTGAGCAGCAGGAAGAGCAGCATGAACACCGGGTGGACGATGTGCAGCGGAACGAACAGTCCTGCCGTCGCGAGGATGATGAGGCCGAGGATCATCGACTTGGTGGCGGCGGCTCCGACGTAGCTCACGACGATCTCGACGTAAGACACGGGCGCCGACAGCAGCTCGTAGATCGTGCCGGTGAACTTCGGGAAGTAGATGCCGAACGACGCGTTGGCGATGCTCTGGGTCAGCAGCGACAGCATGATCAGACCCGGTACGATGAACGAGCCGTAGCTGATTCCGCCAACCTGCTGGATCCGGGAGCCGATCGCCGCACCGAAGACCACGAAGTAAAGCGACGTCGAGATCACCGGCGAGATGACGCTCTGCATCAGCGTGCGGCGCGTGCGCGCCATCTCGAATGCGTAGATCGCGCGTACCGCGTGCAGGTTCATGACCGGTCCGTGACGAGGCTGACGAAGATGTCCTCCAGCGAGCTCTGTGTCGTCTGGAGGTCCTTGAAGCGAATGCCGCCATCGCCGAGCGCCTGCAGCAAACCGGCGATGCGCGTGTGGTCGCCGTCGGCGTCGTACGTGTAAGTCATCTCGGTTCCACTGGAGGACAGCGCGAGCTTGAAGTCCGACAGCGCGGCCGGCACGGCGTGCAGAGGCTCCTGGAGCTGCAGCGTCAATTGCTTGCGCCCCAGCTTTCGCATCAGATCGACCTTGTTGTCGACGAGGATGATTTCACCCTTGCTGATGACGCCGATCCGGTCCGCCATCTCCTCGGCTTCGTCGATGTAATGCGTCGTCAGTATGATGGTGACGCCGCTGTCGCGCAGCGTGCGCACGAGCGCCCACATGTCGCGTCGCAGCTCCACGTCCACGCCGGCCGTCGGCTCATCGAGGAAGAGGATGCGCGGTTCGTGCGACAGCGCCTTCGCGATCAGCAGCCGGCGCTTCATCCCGCCCGACAACGTCATGATCCGGCTGTCTTTGCGGGTCCACAGCGACAGCGATCGAAGCACTTTTTCGAGGTGTGCCGGGTCGGGCGGCTTGCCGAAGAGGCCGCGGCTGAACGACACGGCGCCCCACGGCGTCTCGAAGGCGTCGGTGGTCAGTTCCTGCGGGACGAGTCCGATCAGTGATCGGGCCGCACGATAGTCGGCGATGATGTCGTGCCCGTCGACGACGATGGTTCCGGCGGAAGGCGTAACGATCCCGCAGATGATGCTGATAAGCGTCGTCTTCCCGGCGCCGTTCGGCCCCAGCAGCGCAAAGATCTCGCCGCGTTCGATCTGGAGGCTGACATCCTTCACCGCCGACATGCCGGAGGCGTAGGTCTTGGTGAGATTCGTGACGGATATGATCGGCGGCATCGGGCTTGGATCCCGGGGGAATGCCCAAGCGTACCGGATCGCCGGCAGCGGTCTTTCGAACGCTGCACGCGGCAGCCCACGCCCCGCGCCGCGGGGAATTGTCCCCGGCCGCCGCGGTCGGACGTCCGTACTCTCGCGCGCCGCCTCCGTTCGTGTCGCCGTGGGGAGACGCCCACGATAAGGAGAACTCCAGGATGAAGTCACTCACAGGGTTGGGACGGACGCTCGCGACACTGCTCGGAAGCGCGTTACTCGGCGCGGTCGCGATGTATTCGCTCGACCCCGACAAGGGTAGTCGGCGACGCGCCCGCTCGCGGCAACGCGCGGCGCGGATGCTCGTTCGCGCGCGGCGCGCGCTGCGCGCCACGGTCCGCGACATGCGGCACCGCTATCACGGTCTGCGGTTTCGAGCCCGTCATGTGCTCGATCTGCGAACGACGGCCGAGGATTTGATCTTGATCGAGCGCGTACGCGCCCGGATGGGTCGCGTCGTTTCGCACCCGCATGCGTTACAGGTCGGCGCGCGGGCCGGGAAGATCACATTGAGCGGGCTCGTTTTGTCGAGCGAGGCCGCGCCGTTGCTTGCCGCGGCGCGGGCCGTGTGGGGCGTGAGATCGGTGGACGATTCACTTGTTCGCCATGCGACCGCCGATACGGTACCGCGTCTTCGAGGCACGAGGGCGCGGCCCCCCGACCACGATCGCTGGCCGCCCGCCCTCCGCGCCGCCGCGCTGATCGCCGGCGGTTCGCTGGTGGCGCGCGCGCTGCACAGGCGCTCGCCGAGCCGCACACTCATCGGGCTGCTGGGCGCGGCACTCGTCGTGCGTGCCGCCGGCAACCACGCGCTGGCCGACGTAATCGATCCGCGGCGCCGCCGGTCCGCGCCGATGTCGGCGCGCGGGCTCACGGATACCGCCGCGTCGCCGGCAACCTGGCCGGCCCGACGCGTGCGGGCGCTGCGGTGACCGCGCTACGGCATCGAAGGCGGCCGGGAATCTCGCCGTGCACCGACGGCCCCCGGGGACGGTCGTCGGCCGCCGCACGCGAACCGTCGACGTCAGCCCGCTTTCGCGCGCAGCGGAAGCTTGGTGACCTGCGCAGTCTCGACGTCGATCTGGAATCGCTCGGCAACGCGTCGAGGCGCAGCCTTCGGCAACAGCCCGAGCTTTTCCGCAGCCCGCCGCGCCTTGAACTCGTCGAGCGTTCGCGACGCGGCGCCGCTCGGCTTGAACGTGGATTGCGTGTGCGTGGCCAGCGACGTCCCCATTTTCTTCAGGGCCGCCGCGAGTTTCTTCTTGTGCTGCTTGGTTGACATGATCATCCCGGTTGGGTGGACCTCGTTTCCGGAAGCATTGCGCCCGCAGGCGCCCGGCACCGTCCGGCATATGCCGATGTCATAGTATGCCCCTGCCGGCAGCCGCCGTGTCACACCCGTCCGGCGTCCGGACGAACGGCGCGACGCACGGTGGCGCGGTGTCGCTTTTCCGCACGTCTGCCTCGAAATGGGGATCCGAACGTCCGGGTGGACGCGCATTCGTCCGCCGCCACCGGCCGCGCGTCGGCGACGGCGGGGGGAACGTGCCGCGCTACGTGTGAATCCAGTCGCGGACCGACCGGTGCGCGAGAACGTCGGGGTTGACGA
>JBDTNI010000157.1:0-5688 GCA_039933815.1 Betaproteobacteria bacterium | reverse complement strand
ACATCGCCGATCGCGTCGGCGCGTCGCGCGACATGATCGGCAAGCTGATGAAGGACCTGGTGGCCGGCGGCTATCTCAGCGTCGAGGACCGGATGATCGCCATCCTGAAGAAGCTGCCCACCGGCTGGTAATTTTCCGCCGCAAGCGCGCGGAGTTTTCCATACCGGGGGTTTCGGGGTAGTGCGACAGTGCAGGCGCGTCACCCCGCCTCGCCGCCCCCGGCACCGGCCCACCGGCAATGCTGAAGCATTCGACCCCGGTCCGCGCCGCGGCGGCGGTGGAGGCGCCGGGACGCACCGAACGACGCCGCCTTCAACCGTCGATGCCGCCGAAGCACACGTATTTCACCTCGACGTACTCCTCGATGCCATATTTCGCGCCTTCACGGCCGAGGCCCGACTGCTTCATGCCGCCGAACGGCGCGACCTCGGTGGTGATGAGGCCGGTATTGACGCCCACCATCCCGTACTCGAGCGCCTCGGCGACGCGCCAGATGCGGCCGATGTCGCGGCTGTAGAAATAGGACGCGAGACCGAACTCGGTACGGTTCGCAAGCTCCACGACCTCGGCGTCGTCGCGGAAACGGATCAGCGGCGCCACGGGGCCGAATGTCTCCTCGCGGAAGATCTGCATGTCGGGCGTCACGCCGGTCAGCACCGTCGGCTCGTAGAACGTTCCGCCGAGCGCGTGCCGCCTGCCGCCGGTGGCCACGTGGGCGCCGTGCGACGTCGCATCGCCCAGATGCGCCTCGACCTTTTCCACGGCCTCGGTGTTGATCAGCGGACCCTGTGTCACGCCGCTGTCCGTGCCTCGGCCGACCTTCAACGCTTCGACTTTCGCGACCAGCTTGCGCGTGAACGCGTCGTAGACCTTGTCGTGAACGAAAAACCGGTTGGCGCAGACGCACGTCTGCCCGGCGTTGCGGTATTTCGATACCATCGCGCCTTCCGCGGCCGCGTCGAGATCGGCGTCGTCGAACACGATGAACGGCGCATTGCCGCCAAGCTCGAGCGAGATCTTCTTGATCGTCGGCGCCACCTGCTTCATCAGAAGGCGCCCCACCTCCGTCGAGCCGGTGAACGACACCTTCCGCACCGTGGGGTTGGCGCACATCTCGCCGCCGATCGACGGCGCATCGCCCGTGATGACATTGAGGACGCCGGGCGGAAAACCGGCGCGGTGCGCGAGTTCGGCGAGCGCGAACGCGGAATAAGGCGTCGCCTCGGCGGGCTTGATGACGACGGTGCAGCCGGCCGCGAGCGCGGGCGATACCTTGCGCGTGATCATCGAGCACGGGAAGTTCCACGGCGTGATCGCCGCGCAGACGCCAACCGGCTCCTTGACGACCATCAGCCGCCGGTCGTTCGCGATCGTCGGTATCACGTCACCGTACACGCGTTTCGCTTCCTCGGCGAACCATTCGACGTAGGCGGCGCCGATCAGCACCTCGCCCTTCGCTTCGGAAAGCGGCTTGCCCTGCTCGCTCGTCAGGATCAGCGCGAGGTCGTCGACGTTCGCCAGCATGAGGTCGTGCCACTTGCGGATGATCTGCGAGCGCTCTTTCGCGGTCTTGCGCCGCCACGCCGGCCACGCGCGCGATGCAGCATCGATTGCACGTCGCGTTTCCGGCGCGCGCATCACCGGCGCCGTGCCGATCGGAATGCCCGTGGCAGGATCGACTACGGGCATCGAACCGCCGTCGTCGGCGCCGATCCATTGGCCGTCGACGTGGCAGAGCTGCCGCAGCAGCGAAGGGTCTTTGAGAGCGGGTTGCGAGCGTTCGATCGTGTCGGGGGGCATCGAGTGTTTCCGTTCGGAGGGCGTCGTTCCAAGGCCGGCGGTGGATGCGCCGACGACGACGTTGCACCCGATTTTACGCCGCGGACGTGCGCGGCGGACCGCGGCGCGAGACGAGCATCACGCCGGCGAGCACGAGGCCCACGCCGGCGAGTTGCAGCACGTTGACCGGCTCGCCGAGCAACGCGGCGCCCAGTCCGATCGTGAACATCGGTCCGAGCGAGCCGACCAGCGACGTCGTGCTCGCGCCGATCCGGCGAATGGCCTCGGCGATCATCCACGTCGGCAGCACCGTGCAGAACACGGCCATTGCGAGCGAGATCGCATGGATCGACTGCGGAACCCCCAGCGCCGACGGCGACTTCGTGACCAGGAAGTGCGCGACGATGAACACCGTCGAGGCGAGCATCGCCCACGCGATGAAGCGCGACGACCCGAGGCGCGCGATGATTCCGCCTGCGGTGACCAGGTAGATCGCGTGGCAGAGCGCCGCGCCGAAGACGAGTGCGCCGCCGAGCGCGATCGACGCGGCGTCACCGGTGATGCGGATGTCGTGCCAGACCGCGAGCGCGATCCCCGCATACGACAGCAGGAGCGCGAACGCCGCCCGTCGCGTGACCGGCTGCGCAAGGAAGACCGCCGACAGCAGCACGACCATCGTCGGGTACAGATAGAGCACAAGTCGCTCGAGGGACGCGGTCACGTACTGCAGGCCGACGAAGTCGAGCAGGCTCGCGAGGTAGTAGCCGATGAAGCCGACGCCGAGCAGAAGCCGCCAATCGCGCGCGGTGATGGCCGGGGCGCCCGTCGCGCGACCGGACCACCACGCCATCGCCGCGAAGAACGGCGCCGAGTACAGCATCCGCAGCGTCATCAGCGTGACCGGGTCTGCCGGCGCCCACGCGTAGGCGAGCTTGATCAGGATCGCCTTCAACGAGAAACCGAACACACCGAGCACCGCCAGGACGGGCCCCCACGCTGTGCTCAATCCCACTGGACGAGACCGCTCCAGGCCGTCAGCAGGATCAGGAGCCCGAACGCGATCCGGTACCACGCGAACGGCACGAAGTCGTGCCCGGCGACATAGCGGATCAGCCAGCGGACACAGAAGAAAGCCGAGACAAAGGCCGCGATAAAGCCGATCGCCAGGCCCTGTACGTCCTGCACGGAGAAGAGCGCCCGGTTGCGGACGATCTCGTACGCGCAGGCGGCGAGCAGCGTCGGAATGGCGAGAAAGAACGAGAACTCCGTGGCGGCTGGCCGCGACAGCCCGAACAGCATGCCGCCGATGATCGTCGCGCCCGATCGCGACGTGCCGGGAATGAGCGCCAGAGCCTGCGCGCAGCCGATCTTGATCGCATCCTTCCAGCGGATCGCGTCGACGCTGTCGATGCGGATCGACGACGGCGCTACCCGCTGCCGGCGTTCGGCCCACAGGATGACGAACGCGCCGACGATGAAGGCCAGCGCGACGGGCACCGGGGCGAACAGGTGGCGCTTGATCGCCTTCGCAAAGAGAAGGCCCAGGATTGCCGCGGGCAGGAACGCCAGCAGCAGGTTGATGACAAATCGCTGTGATTCGCGGCGATGCGCCAATCCCGACGCGACGGCGATGAGCCTGGCGCGGTATTCCCAGCACACGGCGAGGATCGCGCCCGCCTGGATGACGATCTCGAATACCTTCGCGCGTTCGCCGGTGTAGCCGAGCAGCGATCCCGCGACAATCAGGTGCCCGGTCGACGAAATGGGCAGGAATTCCGTCAGGCCTTCGACCATGCCGAGAACGACGGCGACCAGCAGCGTGGGTTGATCCAAGGCGGCGACGGCGGGGGCCGTTCACTGGAGGTGGCGTCGATTGTCGCACGCCGATTGCGCGAGTCCGCGCGGCGCGTTAGCGTATGCGTCTGTGCGTGCCAACGGGAAAGCCCCATGAACCACGAGATCCACCAGCTGATCGACCCGGAGTCGTCGACGTACACGTACGTGCTGGTGGACGTCGCGACCCGTGACGCCGTGGTGCTCGATTGCGTCGATCATCAGGGCGAGCGCGATCTGGCACTCGTCGAGCGGCTCGGTATCACAGTGCGCTACGTCGTCGAGACCCACACGCACGCCGATCACGTGACGGGCGCCGGCGTGCTGCGCGCGCGCACCGGCGCACTGGCCGCGGCGCCGTTCAAGTGCGGCATCTCGCCCGCCGACGTCCAGCTCGCGCACGGCGACACGCTGACGTTCGGCGCCGGCGAAACGCTGCAGGCGATCCACACGCCGGGACACACGTCCGGCAGCACGTGCTACCTGTGGCGCGGCAACGTGCTGACCGGCGACACGCTCCTGATCGGCGGCTGCGGACGGACCGATTTCCAGAGCGGCGACGCCGGATCGCTCTACGACAGCGTGCACGAGCGGCTGTTCACGCTGCCCGACGATACGCGCGTCTGGCCGGCGCACGACTACCACGGTCACACGGTCTCGACGATCGGTTACGAGCGGCGTCACAACGCGCGTCTCGCAGGTCGCGACCGGACGGCCTTCATCGAGTTGATGCAGAACCTGAACCTGCCGAAACCAAAGCTGATCGACGTCGCGGTGCCAGCCAACCTTCTGCTCGGCATCCCGCACGCGGCTTAAGCGGTGCCCGCGGGCCCGGTCCGGCGACTTAGCGCAGTTCCTTCCTGCGCCACATGCTGCTCGACACGACGATCATCGCCACGCCGCAAGCGGCGAGCGGCACGAACGCAAGCGCCGGCACGCCGCTCAGGTCCCAGGCCGCGCCGCTGACGAGCGCGATCGCTACTGCACCGCCGTAGCTCAGCGTGAACATGCCAGCGGAGGTGCGCGCAACATCGTCTTCTCGGCACAGCAAGGGCGGAAGCGTCAGGCCGAGAATCAGCGCTGCCGCGTCGGAGAATCCAAGCAGAGCCGCCCAGAAGATGGTCGACGGCCCGACCATCCAGACGAGCCCGCAGAAGCTCAGCAACGAGACGGCCCCCGACGCGAGATAGGGCCACGCGCGACGCTCGAGCCGACCCGCCACCGCGAGCAGCACGAGCGACGCCGGCAACTGCCCGAGGTTCAACGCGAGCAGCGCGTCGCTGATAAGATCCGAACGGCCCTTGCTCGCGAGGAAAATGGGCAGGAATGCATTCGCGTTGAAGTAGATTGCATTGACGCAACAGAAGAGGGCCCCAAGACGCCATACGAGGCCGATGTGCCAATCGGGGAGCCACTTGCGCGGCGGCTCGAGCGTCGCCGCCAGCGGTGAGTCGGTTTTCGGTGCGAACACGTACACAGCCACGGCGATGATCGCGATCGGAACGGACCACGCGACGAGAGACAGTCGCCATTCGCCGCCGACCAGGGGAAGCACGAGCGGTGCGGTCAGCAGGACGGCGAGAATTTCACCGACGAGCAGGCCGTTGGTGTAGAGCGCCGTGCCAAGACCGATCTGCTTCGGCAGCCACTGCCGCACCGTCGTCGGCATGATCGGCTGCATGACCGCCACGCCGGTCGACATGACAATCGTCGTCAGCAGCAGAGTGGCATAGTTCGGACTCAATCCGCGCAGCGCGGAGCCGACCGCGACGACCAGCAGGCCACCGACGAGCGCGACCGTCACGCCGAGACGCGCAACCAGCAGGGATCCGGCAAGCGCTGCGATGGCGAACATGGCCGGCGCGATGCTGCCGAGGAGCCCGACTTGCGTGGCGCTGAGATGGAGGTCGTCGCGAATGATCGCGATGACGGGCGGGACGGCGAGAATGGTCAGTCGCAGCCCGTTGCCGGCTAGCCAGAGCAGCAACGCAGCGACCCACGCCGGCCGCTTGGCGCTCGCGCTCAAGCGCGCTTGCCGGTGGCTTCGCCGCTGATCACTTCGCGCAGGACTTGATC
>JBDTNI010000156.1:0-5705 GCA_039933815.1 Betaproteobacteria bacterium | reverse complement strand
CGACGCCATCTTCACGCAGACCACCAACAGCATGGTGATCGTGAAGAACATCGAGGTGTACAGCCTGTGCGAGCATCACATGCTGCCGTTCTTCGGGCGCTGCCACATTGGTTACATTCCGACGGGCCGGGTGTTCGGCGTCAGCAAGCTCGCGCGTCTCGTCGACATGTTCGCGCGTCGGCTGCAGCTGCAGGAGCGGCTGACCGAGCAGATCTCGCAGGCAGTGCTCGACTCGATCGACGCCAGCGGCGTCGGCGTGATGATCGAAGCGCGGCATCTTTGCATGATGATGCGCGGCGTCTCGAAGCAGAATTCCGAGATGGTGACCTCGTCCGTCCTCGGGACTTTCCGCGATTCCAGAGCGACGCGCGATGAATTTCTGGCGCTGATCGGCTCGCGCGGAAGCTGACCGGGACGGCGCCGTCCCCGATGCTGTCGCACCTGGCCAGCCTCACGGCGCCGCTGTTCCTGCTTGTCTTCGTCGGCTACGTCCTCGCGCAGTCGGGCTGGCCGCGCGCGGCGTCCGACGCGTTGACGCGGTTCGTGTTCACCGTGGCGGTGCCGACGCTGCTGTTCCGCCTGATGAGCGACTTCAGCCGACTGCCGCGCGTCGATCCGCGGCTGCTCATCGCGTTCTTCGGCGGTTGCCTCGTCGTGTACATCGCCGGCCGCATCGCGGCCGCCACCCTCTTCCGCATGGATGGCGTCGGCCAGTCGGTGTTCGCGATGGGCGGCATCTTTTCGAACAACGTGCTCCTCGGCATTCCGATCGCCAAGGCGACGCTCGGCGATGCGTCGCTGCCCGCGGTATCGCTGGTGCTTGTCTTCAACTCGCTCGTGCTGTGGACGCTGGTCACCGTGTCCGTCGAGTGGGCGCAGCAGCGCGACCTGTCCCTTCGCGGCGTCGCGAGGACTGCGCGCGGCGTTTTGACGAACCCGGTCGTCGCGAGCATCCTCGCCGGCACCGCCTTCGGTTTCGCCGGCGTACCGTTGCCCGGGGTGGTCGACGAGACGCTGCTGATGGTGAGTCAGGCGGCGATTCCGCTGTCGCTGATCGCGCTCGGCATGGGACTCGCCGAGTTCGGCGTCCGCTCGGAATGGCGGGAAAGCGCCGCCATCGCGACGTTCAAGCTGGTCGCCCAGCCGCTCGCCGTGTACGCGCTCGCGCGCCTGTTGCGACTGGCGCCGCTCGAGACGTCAGCGGTGGTGATGCTGTCGGCGCTGCCGGTCGGGGCAAACGTGTACCTGATGTCGCGGCAGTTTGGCGTGCTGTCGGGCGCGATCGCGTCGGCAATCGTGATCACGACGGCGGTCGGCGCGGTGTCGATGCCGGTGACGCTCGCGTTGATCGGCGCCGGCGTCGACGCGACCGCGCCGCCGAAGCCACGCTGATCGTTGCCCACGCGTGCGCGCCCTTTGGCGCGCGCCGGGCGAGGCGCATGCGACAATTCGCCGCTCATCGGAAAGGGGCGCTTCCATGTTCGTCAGCAAGAAGACCTCGACGTCGAAAACCGGAAAAGCCCGGCCGGCGAAGGCATCCGCCGCCGGCACGAAGGCGTTGCGGAAGAAGCCCGCCTATGTCGTGCGCAACTCCCCGATCCACGGGCGCGGCGTGTTCGCCGCGCGGACGATTCGCAAGGGGGCCGATATCATCGAATATCGCGGCCGACGCATCTCGATGGAAGCGGCGGACGACCTTCCCGCCAGCGATCCCGATAACCCGTTCCACACGTTCCTCTTCGAACTCAACGACGGACGCGTGATAGACGCCGCGCGCGGCGGCAACGCCGCCCGATGGATCAATCACAGCTGCAGCCCAAACTGCGAGCCTTACGAAGACCAGGACGACCGCGTGTACATCGCCGCGAAGCGGACGATCAAGAAGGGCGAGGAGCTCGCGTACGACTACAAGCTGAACGTTCCCGGCCGACGCACGCCCCGCGTGCTTGCGAACTACGCGTGTCGGTGTGGCGCGCCGCGCTGCCGAGGCACGATGGCAGACGTCAGGAAGCGCTGAGCGGCAATCACGCGAAACCGCTCACGCCGACGGCGGCCGCTGCGAGCAGCACCCAGAACGGATTGATCCGGGTGAACGCGAGTGCCGCCGTCGCGATCGCGGTCAACGCCACCGCGCCAGGCGAGCGGTCGGCGCCGACCGCGAGCGTGTACCCGCTCGCGAGGATGAGACCGATTGCAAGCGGCGCCAGCGCCCGCTGGACGATGGCGCGGACGGGCGACTGCCGCAACCGGTCGACCCATTGCCAGATCAGGTAACACGCGACCGACGACGGCCCGCAGGCGGCGAGCGTGGCGACGAACGCGCCGGTCACGCCAGCGAGCTTCCAGCCGACCAGCGCGACGATCATGGCGTTGGGACCCGGCGAAAGCTGGGCGAGCGCGAACAGTTCCGAGAATTCGGCGGCGGACATCCAGCCCTCGACGTCGACGACGACACGGTGGATTTCCGGAAGGATGGCGTTGATGCCGCCGATGGCGACGAGGGACAGCGTCGAAAAGCGCAGCGCGATTTCGGCGAGCATCTGCGTGACCGTCACGCCGACTCCGGCGCGGGGCAGCCGCTCATTGCGCCGGCGACCCCGCGCGCCACTCGGCCGCGATGCCAACGGCGACCAGCACGACGAGCACCCACAGCAGCGGCCACTGCAGCACGCCGACGGTGACGAACGCCGTACCGCCGATCACGAGGCCCCGCGGCGGGGGCCGCGTGTGCAGCAGCAGGCGCACGGCGGTACCCAGGATCAGCCCCGCCGCTGCCGCCGACGCGCCGGCGATCGCATTGCGCACCGCGACGGCGTGCGCCACCGACGCATAGCCGGAGGCAATGACGAGCATCAGCGCGACGGGTACCAGCAGGATGCCCGAGACCGCAATCACGGAGCCCAGCGGCCCGTGCGCGCGCGAACCGATGATCACGGCCAGGTTCACGACGTTGGGCCCCGGCAAAACCTGACACAGCCCGATCAGTTCGGCAAAGGCGCGGTCGTCCAACCATTTGCGTTCGTCGACGATCACCCGCCGCGCCCAGGGAAGCACGCCGCCGAACCCGAGCAAACCCATCTTCAGAAAACTCGTGAACAGCGTCGCGCGCGAGATAACGGCGAGTGGCGAATGATCCGGGTCGATGGGTGTCATGGAATCGGCTGAAACCCGAATTCTAGCGGGCGCTCGCCACAGCGCCGACCGGGCGCGACGGTTTGCCGAAATACGCGGGTGCGGCACAATGCGTCGCCACCTTTTTCCGCGGAACGCGCCCCATGAGCCGAAAGCCGACGTCGACCTCCGCCGGACAGATCGTCGTCCTCGACCACGTTTCGAAAGTGCTGAACGGCAACGCGCTCGGCGACCCGCATCGGCGCAAGGTCGCAGTCTGGCTGCCGCCCGGCTATGACGAGGGCGCGACACGCGGACGCGGCCGGCGTTTCCCCGTGCTGTTCGACCTCGTCGGATTCACCGGCTCGGGCCTCGCGCATCTGAACTGGCGGCCGTTCGACGAGAACGTGCCGGAACGGATCGCGCGTCTCATCGCGCAGAAAAAAATGGGGCCGACGATCGTCGTGTTCCCCGACTGCTTCACGTCGTTGGGCGGCAACCAGTACGTCAACTCGTCGGCCGTCGGCCGCTACGCCGATTACCTGACGCGCGAACTCATCCCGTTCGTCGATTCGCAATTCCGGACGCTCGCGTCGCGCGAGCACCGTGGCTGCTTCGGCAAGTCGTCCGGCGGCTACGGCGCGATCATCCACGCGATGCGGTACGCGGAGCACTGGGGTGCCGTCGCCGATCATTCGGGCGACGCCTTGTTCGATTTCTGCTATTTCACGGACTGGCCGCGCACGCTGAACGAACTCGATCGCTATCGGCGGCGGCGCCGGACGCCGGGGAGGATCGACGTGCTGCGCGACGAGCACGGCACGGCGACCGGTATCGACGACGGGCGCGTCAAGCGGTTTCTCGAACACGTCTGGTCGAAGGACAAGCTGGGCGACGCCGAGGTGCACGCGCTGATGAATCTCGCGATGGCGGCCACGTACGACCCCGATCCCAGGACGCCGCTCGGCTTCCGCCTCCCCTTCAATGTCGAAACCGGCGAGGTGATCCCCGCGCGATGGCGGCGCTGGCAGCAGCACGACCCCGTCAATCTTGTCGCATCGTGCAAGCAAAACCTCAAGTCGATGCGCGGCCTGTACGTCGACTGCGGCTGGCGCGATCAATACCACCTCCATTACGGCGCAAGGCTATTGTCCAAGCGCCTGACGCAGCATGGCGTGCCCCACGTCTACGAGGAATTCGACGACAACCACTCGTCGATCGACTACCGGATGGACGTCAGCCTTCCCTATCTGTACCGCGCGCTGAAACCCTGACGATCATCCACGCGGAGCGGCGGACACGGCGCACCCGACAATTGGCGCCGTATAATCGCCGGCACGCGATGCGTTGCGCGTCGATGACGCGGCGTCGGTAAAAATCGGGAGAATCAACAATGCGGTGGGGCGATTTCCGGCGTAGCGACAACGTCGAGGACCGGACGGGCGGCATACCGGAAGGCAGCGGTGGCAGTGGCGGTGGTCTGCCGTTCGGAGGACTGCACATCGGCGGCGGGGCGATGATCCTGCTCGTCATCGTCGGCATGCTGTTCGGCATCAATCCGTTCGAGATGCTCGGCATGCTCGGCGGCGGAGGACCGGCGCCACAGCAGCAAACCGCCCCGCCGGGTTACGGACCGCAAACGGGTGCAGCGCCGTCGAGCAGTGCCGCGCCGTCGAGCGGTGCCGCGCAGCGCGCCGGTTCACCGGAGGCCGTCAACACCGATTTCTCGAAGGCGATCCTCGGTGACACCGAGGATGTGTGGGGCGCGATCTTCAAGGCAAAGGGCCAGCGTTACGAGCCGCCCAAGCTGGTGCTGTACCGAGGCGGCACGCGCTCGGCGTGCGGCAACGCCAACGCAGCGGTGGGACCCTTCTACTGTCCCGCCGATCACGACCTGTATCTCGACACGACTTTTTTCGGCGAGCTGCACAGCCGCTTCGGCGCGCCGGGCGATTTCGCGCAGGCGTACGTCATCGCCCACGAGGTCGGACACCACGTGCAAAACCTGCTCGGCACCATGCGCCAGTTCGACGGGCAGACGCAACGCGCCGACGCACGCACGCGCAACGCGCTGTCGGTTCGACTGGAATTGCAGGCCGACTGCTACGCGGGCGTCTGGGGCTATTTCGCGCAGAAGCGCGGCAAGCTCGACGCCAAGGACATCGACGAGGGCCTGCGGGCCGCAGCCGCGGTCGGCGACGACAACATCACGCACGGCCGGCTTCCGGCAGATTCGTTCACGCACGGATCGTCGGAGCAGCGCGCCCGCTGGTTCCGCACCGGATTGCAGTCCGGCGATCCGCGCGAATGCAACACGTTCGAAGCGCGGTGAACGGTGAACGCCAACGCGCGATTTTCCCGCACGCCCGCGTCGCGGCGGTCGTAGCGTCCACGCTGCTGACGGCGTGCGCCGCGGAGACACCGTCGGCGGCCGGCGCGGACGGGCACGACGAGTGCAATCGCGCCGCGATGGCGCGCGTCGAGCGCGACGCCAGGCGCGACAATCGGGAGGTGCGCTGGATCCGGTGTCCTCAGGCGGTTCCGCAAGCACGGTGAGCGCGGACGTCAAGCCGACCCGCGAGCGTTTGGCGGGC
>JBDTNI010000155.1:0-5723 GCA_039933815.1 Betaproteobacteria bacterium | reverse complement strand
GGCCATCCGCATTTCGGCATCCCGCAGGCGACCATTGAGGTGATGCCACTCAAGGCCATGGACGGCTAGAATAGGAGCAGAGTGAGGCCGACGACCGTAGCAGTGCGGAGAGGACTTCGGCCCCGTTAACGTTGTCCTCGGGCCTGACATCTCACTGAAAACCGGTGAGCCTCGCAAGGCGCTTACCGGCCACTTCCACTCGGTGGCCACGGGCAGCTTCCCGGAATCTCCTCTCGCTGTTGCAGCGCCTGAGTCGACAAGGACGCCACGACCAGAAGGTGGGCACACAGAGGGAGGCAGCCACAGGCAGGCGACCGCGAGGGATTTTTGTGCCGCCTATGTGTGTTCGCGTATAGACTAGGCATTGAGCAAAAAGATGGGCGCGTAGCTTTTGGAGGCCGGCTTTTCATTAGCCTTGCTTATCGATTTATCCCGCCATTGCAGTTGTTTTCCCGGTAGCCCAACCCCTAGGAGTCGATATGAACAAGTATTTCCTGACGCTCGCAGCCCTTATGCTGTCCACGAGTCTGGCAATGGCCGCGGACGGCGACGGCGTAATGATGAAAGACAACAAGATGATGATGATGAAAGATGGCAAAACCATGATGATGGATAAGGACATGACGATGTCGAACGGCGACAAAGTCATGATGGACGGCACCGTCATGATGAAGGACGGCAAGAAGATGAAGATGGAAAACGGCATGTCAATGGACATGAGCGGCACGATGATGAAAAACAACAAAATGATGAACGACGACAAGATGATGAAAAAATAGCTGTCACATTGCTCGCGACCGCTGCCGACGGTCCCGTTGACGAGTGTTGCAATCGCTCGCCGCGGGTTCGGGTTTGCAAGTGCTCAACCATATGTGTGCGATGACCTACAGGTTCTTCACGTCTGCTAGCGCGGGCACCCCATACGGCCCGTTGGTCGTCCTCTGTGTCGGCTTGGCACCGACAGCGGCGCAGGTTAGACACCAATGACAACGCACCTCGGCAGGAGGCTGCCGACCCTTTCCTGATGAAATTCCGCGCCAGGGGATCGGGTTTCGGCAGGCTCCAGCGCATCCTGACCTTCGAGTTGCAACAGGCGGGTTCGCAATCCTCATCTGACGTTCAGCAGCGACGACTCGGTACCCGCCATCGGCCAACCGCAGTCGATGAGAGTAAAGCGTCAATTTTTCTGGCAGCCTGAGCACGAGTCGCTGCGTTCGAGAATCTGCAAGGGCTGAAGCCGGGGGCGGTGCGCAGTTCGAGCGATCGTATGGCCCGCCGCACGACGTAGCACCCGCCCGTGATGAATTAGAGGAGCGCATCACGGAGCCCTTCAAGGTGCAACGGCGCCGCGTAACATCGGCGCAGTGAACGCCGTCGCACGCCCGCACGACCCCGGACCCGCGACGGCGCCTTCGCTCGTCCGAACGCGTTCGCGATGCTGAGCGACTCGGCCATCGGCGTCGGCCTCGCGCTCGCCTCGCTGACGATGTTCTCCGTCAACGTGATCCTGACGCGGATGGCGATGTCGCGGCTGCGCCTCGACGTGGGATTCCTGGTCGCCGTCACCGTCAACGTATTGTTCGGGCTGCTGTTGTTCGCGATCGGCCTCATCATCCGCGCCGCGCCGCCCCGGTGGGACGCGCACGCGTTCTGGCTGTTCGCGCTGTCGGGGGTGTTCACGACTTATCTCGGCCGCTGGTTTTTCTTCGAGACGGTGGCGCGGCTCGGACCCGCGAAGGCAAGCGTTTTCCAGATTTCGAGCCCGATGTTCACCGCGCTCATCGCGTGGGTCGTCCTGGGCGAGCGGTTGTCCTTCGCCATCGTCGCCGCGATGATCGCCGTAATGACGGGGCTGTACTTCGCGAGCGTGTCGCCGCTACGCGGCGTCGCGCAGGCGTCCGGCCCACGCGGCCACCCCCACGGTGGCAGTCGTCTTCGCACGCTGTTCCACGCGGGCATGCTGCTCGGTCTCGGGAGTTCGCTTGCCTATGCCGTCGGCAATGTCGTCCGTGGCGCCGCCATCCATCGCTGGCAGGAGCCGGTGCTCGGAGCGCTGCTCGGCGCAGCGAGCGGTCTCCTGCTCCACGTCACGTTCAGTCGGGCGACGCGCGACATCGTCGCGTCGCTGCGCGGCGCTGACCGCCGCGGCATCCTGCTGTACGTGGTGTGCGGCGTCCTGACCATCTCGGCGCAGATGCTCACGATCGCGTCGATGGCGCTGATACCGGTGTCGATCGCCGCGCTGATCACGCTCTGCACGCCGATCATCGTCATTCCGCTGAGCCGAAGCGTTTTCGGCACGGAGGAGCCGATCACCGCGCGCCTGCTTTTCGGCAGCGCGTTCGCGCTGGCGGGCATCGCCGTGATCGTGCTGCGCTGATCGTGCTGCGCTGATCGTGCCGCGCTGATCGTGCTGCGCTGATCGCGTCAGCGGACGAGGAGCACCGGACGTCCGCCGAGCGCCCGCTCTTCGACGATCAGACCCTGGGACCGCAACGCTGCCGCCAGCGACTCGCGCGCCGACGCGTTGTCGGCCGACGTGCGTGCGGTGGCCGCCAGATGAAACTCCGTCTGCTCGCGTTCCTCGGTCAATATCCCGGCCCACAGCGGCTCGGTCTGCGCCGAATCCACGGTAACGTCGGCGAGGTGCCACAGGCGGATCACGTTACGCGTCCGCGCGTCGACACTGTGCAAGAACGTCAGCGTCGCTATCTGCCCTTGGTGCAGCTTGGGCAGCACCGGCAGGTCCGCGATCGGCGTGGCGGGGATCAGCCACAGCAGCGACGCGGCTGACGCCCAATCGGCAGGACCGCGCCAGTTCGCGGCCGCCAGCGCCGAGCGAAGACGTTCTTCCGAAGCAACCCATTGGATGGAGAACGGTTCCTCGTGCTGGCCGCGAAATTCCACCCGCGCGGCGGGCAGCGTCTGCCAGTCGTGGCCGATCCAGTCGCCGAGCGCCATCACTCGTATTGTCGTCGTCTTGGCGTACCGCCCGAGGTCGCGCTCGTGATAGCGATGCGCGTAGACGGTGCCGAAAAATGCGAAGGTCGTGAATACAACGATCGCCATCGGCAGCGTGCGCACCGGCTTTTCATGGACATGGTGGATATAGGCGATGCAAAGGAGGCCTATCCACGACAGGCCGAGGCCGATGCTCGCGATCACGTCAGAAAACCAGTGGACGCCCAGGTAGAGCCGCGAGAAGGCGACGAGCGCCGGGATCGTCACCGCGGGCACCGCCAGCGCCAGTTTCTGCCACGCCGGCTTGTGGTAGCCGAGCAGGAACGCGAGAAATCCGTACACGACGATCGACAGCGCGGCGTGACCGCTCGGAAACGAGTAGAGATCGACGCTCGCGTAATGGGTGTCGGGGCGCCGTCGCTCGAGGCCGTATTTGAGTGCCACGACCAGCAGCTCCGCGAACGCGACCGCCGCGAGCCAGTACGCGAGCGTCTGCCAATGGCGCCGCGCGGCGAGCCACAGCGCGACGGCTGCGATGACGGCGACGGTCACGTAGGCGCTGCCGAGCGCCGTGATCGTCACCATGACGTCATCGACCCAACCCGTTCGGATCGCCTGCAGCGCTTCGTAGATCGACCGGTCGACGCGCACGAGCGTGTCGTTGTTGACGATATCCTCGACGACGCCCAGAAACAGCCACGCGCCGCCGATCAGCAGCGTGGCGGCAACGAGCAGCGGCACCGATTCGCGGCGCGCCGGATCGACGAGGGGGAGCACCAGACGCGCGAGGACGCCGGGCCGTCCTGTCGCGTGCAACAGGATGCGCGTCTGCAGCGTCCTCACGTAAGGCCATGCGATGCGCACGCCGACGCGGGTGACGAACAGGACCAGCCAGACGACGACGGCTACCAGCGCAAGCAGCACCACCAGCCGTGTGCTCATCGCGCCCGCGATCTGCAGCGACGCACCGAACAGGACGCCGGGCACGAGATGGACGACGGCCCATCCGAACGCCGACAGAATGTTCATCGCGTAGAACTGCGGCGCACGCATGTTCGACATGCCCGCGATGACCGGTACGATTGCCCGCAACGGTCCCAGGAACCGCGCGAGGAAGACGCTCTTCCCGCCGTGCGCCGCGAAATAGGCCTGTCCGCGATCGAACAGTTCGGGGTGTCGGCTGATCGGCCACAGCGAACGGATGGAATCGCGGTATCGGTGGCCGATCCAGTAGCTCAAGCCGTCGCCCAGCACGGCGCCGAGCACAGCCACGCCGCCGGTCACCCACGGATCGATCACCTTGAGCCCGATGAGCATTCCGCCGGCGAACGCAACGGTGCTGCCCGGGATCACGGTCCCGATGACCGCAACGGCTTCGAGAAACGACGCGGCGAAGACCGCCGCGAGCGCGAGCGTCGCGTGTTCGGAGAAATATCCGATCAGCGACTGGAGATGGAAATGCGATTCCACCGCGTTCGTTGGAATCGCGTCAGGTCAGAGGGGGTAGCTTAGCGTCACGCCCGCTTGCCGGTAGGAGTAGTCGATGGCATCGGAATCGTCAGCCGAGCCATTGTAACGGGCGTAGACAGTCACGTGCAGCTTGTCGACGAGCGCACCTTCGGCCCGTACTTCGGCCGCGCGGACCGGACGCGCCTCCGCGCCGTCCACGGTTTCCGTAGCCGGCGCCGATCGAACCCGCCAGCGTCCAGGCGCCGACTTTGCGATGCAGCCTCAGCGCAAATACGAGTATCGTGAGCAGCGCCGGCGCGACGCGCCGATTTCGCCGCGCGCAGCACCGCGGCGCGTCACCATCGATCGGAAGAAGCCGCGCCACGGGAGCGACCTGGGTATACGCAAATCAAAAGGAATAGATTAACGTGACACCGACGTCGCGGTAAGCGTAATCCGGGCTATCGACGTAACCGGTCGAACGGTTGTAGCTTGCATGCCACGTAATGCCGAGCCGCTGCGACACTGCACCTTCCGCGCGCAGTTCGGCAGTGCGCACCGGATGCGTGTCCGCGCCGTTGATCGTCTCCCGGCCGGCACCCAGCGCGCCCAGCCAGACAAGGCCCGCAAAGCGACGGCGAAAACCGACGACGGCCTGCCACTGCCGGTAGCGATCGGGATTGAAATACGCGCCGTCGACGTCGTCCTTGCGGCTCTCGTACTGCCGCCAACGCAGCTGGACGTTGACGCCCTCGTCGGGCAGCGCCTGCCAGATCAGCCGGCCGCGCCAGTGCAGGCGATCGTTGCCGTCGCTGAACGGCTGGTATCCGACGAGACCGATCGCGGTGAATCGCTCGGCGAAGGTCTGTTCGACGCTCGCGGCGAAGAAGCCATACGCAATTGCGCGTTCGATGGCCGTTCGCGTCGCCACCAGGTCGCCCGCCGCGATCAGCTCGAGCCCTGTCTCCGGGCGCGGACGCCAGCCCCAGGTCGCGTCGCCGACGACGCGCGTGCGTCCCGCGACATCGACGAGTCCCGCCTCTGCGCGCACGCCCTCGAGCGTCGCAGCTTTCTGGTCGCGCCAGATCCCGACAATGCCGACCACATCGCGGCTCCACCCGCCTTGCGCATAGTGCGTCGTCTGCGCGGCAACGCCGGCGTGCTCGAAGTACGAACCGTAGGGGTAGAGGGCGCCGGCGCGGATACGCGCCGAGCGGAAGCCGTCCGGGTCGCCCGTGAACTCGAGGTCTCCCAGCGCGGCCGGCGATTGCGCGTGCGCGACTGCGGCGACACCGATCGCCAGCAACGCGACG
>JBDTNI010000154.1:0-5724 GCA_039933815.1 Betaproteobacteria bacterium | reverse complement strand
CGAACGCGCCCAGATTCCTGGCGAAGGCCGAGCGCACCCTCGGCTTTCCGATCGACGTCATCACCGGTTACGAGGAAGCCCGGCTCATCTATCTCGGCGTTGCTCACCTGTTGCCCGCCTCCGACCAGCGGCGGCTCGTGATCGACATCGGCGGCGGTTCGACCGAATTCATCATCGGCCGCACGCTCACCGCCGATCGGCTGGCGAGCCTGCCGATCGGCTGCGTCAACATGACGCAGCGCTTCTTCCGCGATGGAAAGCTCTCGGCCGATGCGTTCGAAGCGGCCGAGACGGCGGCTCGCACCGAAGTCGAAGCCATTGCGGCGTCCTTCGGGAGCGATGCATGGGACGTCGCCTACGCGTCGTCGGGGACCGCGCTTGCGCTTGCCGAGATTCTCGAAAGCAACGGTCTGTCGCAGGGCGGCATCACGCCCGACGGCCTGTCACGGCTGCGGGCGCGCATGATCGCCGCCGGCGACGCGAAGCGGCTGAACCTGGCCGCGCTGAAAACGCCTCGCGCGACGGTACTCGCGGGCGGGCTTGCCGTCATGTCCGCGGCGCTGTCCGAGCTCGACGCCCGCCAGATCAACCCGGTCGGTGGCGCGCTACGGCTCGGCGTCCTGTACGACCTCCTCGGTCGGACCGAACACCAGGACGCGCGGACGGCGACGATCGAGCAGTTTCTCGCCCGGTATCACGTCGATCGCGCTCATGCCGGCCGCGTGGCGTCGCTCGCCGTCGATCTCTATCGGCGCGCGACACACGGCGCGGATGCCGTGTCGTCCGAGCGCCTCGAGTGGGCGGCGCTCGTGCACGAGATCGGCATCTCGGTATCGCACACCGGTTTCCACAAGCACGGCGCGTACATCCTCGAGCACGCCGAGATGCCCGGGTTTTCAGCGCGCGAGCAGGCCGTGCTGGCGCGGCTCGTGCTCGGCTGCCGCGGCGGACTGTCGAAACTGGGTGACGCGCTCGAAGACGGCAATTTCCGCGCGATGCTGTTCGCGTTGCGACTTGCCGTGCTGTTCCACCACTCCCGTCGCGCACTCGACCTGCCGAGGTTGACGGTGCGGGTCGGCGAGGAGGTCGAGTTCGCCGTATCCGCCGGCTGGCTGAAGGCGCACCCGCTGAGCAACCACCTGCTCGAGCGCGAGCGCGACGAATGGGCCGACGCCGGCTACCCGTGGCGAGCCGCAACGTAGCGATGCGCGCACAGTGGGTCGCGGCCGCATTCATGGACTGGGCGGCCGCCCAAGCGGGTCGGTTCAAGTCGGCGTCGCCGGTTTCCGCTTCGCCGTGTCGCCACAGGATCAGATCCATCGTCGTTCCCGCGTGAGTTTTCGCGCCGCGGGGTCATGATCGGTCGCCGCCGGCGCGGCGCGGGGTCGCGCTGGCGGAAAGGCGGTGCAGAAGATCGAGTTGAGCCGAAAAGGGTGCGCGCGACTTGTCGCTGCTCGCGCGCATCCAGCGCCCGTCCGACCCCAGGTCCCACGCGCCCTCGGTGTCCCGCAGATAGATGTCGAGCCCTTCGTCGACGACCCGTTGCGCGAGTACGTTGTCCAGGACCGGGAATGCGACCTCGATGCGCTTGAACAGGTTGCGTCCCATCCAGTCGGCGGACGAAAGCCACACGCCGGGCTTGCCGTCGTTCTCGAAGCGCCACACGCGGTGGTGCTCGAGGAACCGTCCGAGGACTGATCGTACCCGGATCGTTTCCGACAGGCCGGGCACGCCGGGCCGCAGCGCGCAGGCGCCGCGGATAACGAGGTCGATGGGAACGCCCGCTTTGGACGCCGCATACAACGCGTGAATCACGCCGTTGTCGGTCAGGGCGTTCATCTTCGCCCGGATGCCGCACGACCGCTGCTCGTGCGCGTGGCGACCCTCGCGCCGGATCATCGCGATGACGCGCGATTGCATCGTGAACGGCGCCAGCAGCAGGTGACCTAGCTTGTTGACCTTCGCGAGGCTCGTGATGTGGTAGAAAACCTCTGCGACGTCCGAGCAGATCGCGGGGTTGGCGGTCAGCAGCCCGAAGTCGGTGTACAGCCGCGTCGTTCGCGGGTGGTAGTTGCCGGTGCCGAGATGCGCGTACGGCACGAGCCTCACGCGTCCGGCGCTGTCGGTCTCGCGCCGTGTCAGCAGCGATAGCTTGGCGTGCGTCTTGAGGCCGAACACGCCGAACACCACTTGCGCGCCGGCGCGTTCGAGGCGCTCCGCCCAGTTGATGTTCGCGCGACTCCATCAGCGCCGAGTTGACGCCGGTCCGGTACACGGTCTGCTTGATCGCGACGACGTCAGGGTCCTCCGCAGCCCTGCGGATGAATTCGACGACCGGTTCGAACGATTGGTACGGGTGGTGGAGGAGGACGTCGTGGTCGCGTATCGCCGTCAGGATATCCACCGGCGCCGGCAGCGTCGCGGGCGTGCCGGGCACGAAACCCGGAAACTTGAGCTCGCTCTCGTCGACCTGATCGATCAGCGATTCCAGCCGCATGATGTTGACGGGGCCGTTGCAGCGGTAGAGGTCGTCCGGCTGAAGTTCGAAGTGCCGCAGCAGGAAATCGGCGAGGTGCTGGGGACAGTCGGCGGCGAGCTCGAGCCTGACGGCGCGTCCGAACGGTCGATGCGACAGTTCGCCCTGCAGCGCCTGTCGCAGGTTCTTGACCTCCTGCTCGTCGATCCACAGGTCGGCGTCGCGCGTGACCCGGAACTGCGAATAGCCGACGATTTGCCGCCCCGGAAAGAGCTCGCCGATGTGCGTGTGGATGACGGACGACAGCAGGAAGAAGTCGTGACCCGTGTCCTTTCCGCTGTGAGGCAGCCGGATGACGCGCTTCAGCACGCGTGGTGCCTTCAGGATCGCGATGGCCGTGTCGCGGCCGAATGCATCCGACCCGGTGAGCTCGACGATGAAATTCAGCGACTTGTTGGCAACCTGCGGAAATGGATGCGCCGGATCGAGCCCGATTGGCGTAAGCAGCGGGCGCACTTCGGTCGCGAAGTACTCAGCGACCCAGCGCTGCTGCTCGGCCGTTCGTTCCTCGCGGCGCACGAGGCGCACGCCGGTGTTCTGCAATGCGGGCAGCAGCTCCTCGTTGAGTGCGCGGTACTGGTCGTCGATCAGTGACCTCACCTCGGTGCCGATCAGCGTCATCAGCGCGCGTGCCTCGCCGAGCGTCATGCCGAAGCCGGGCAGTCGGGCGCGGAGTTGTTCTTTCAGCCCCGCGACGCGAATCTCGAAGAATTCATCTAGATTGCTGCCGACGATGCACAGAAAGCGCAGTCGCTCGAGCAGCGGAACCGCGGGGTCCTTCGCGAGTGAGAGGACGCGGCGGTTGAACGCAAGCGTCGACAGCTCGCGGTTGATCAGGGAGGTATCGGGGTTCAAGACGGGGCGCGGGTTTTCAGCGGTCCGGCCGGCGCGGGCCGATCGCCATTGTGTGACGCGAACATGACAGTAGCGTGAAACGGGTGCCGCACAGCGTGCGCCGCGGCCCCACTCGCTTCGCCCACGGTGGTCTCGCGGGCGAAGGGACTCGCGTCACGCCATCAGCTGCTCGCGCAGGCTCTGCAGCTCCTTCTGGCGCTCGGCATCGAGGGTGGGGTAGGCCATGTCCAGCGCCTCCAGCGTCTCGACGACGATGCGTGACACGATGAGACGGGCATTCTCCTTGTCGTCGGCAGGCACGACGTACCACGGCGCGTCGCCGCTGCTCGTGTGGCCGAGACACTGCTCGTAGGCCTTCATGTACTGCGGCCAGAATGACCGCTCGGTCAAGTCGGCGGCGCTGAACTTCCAGTGCTTGTCGGCGTCGTCGATTCGATCGACGAAGCGGCGGCGCTGCTCGTCCGGCGACAGATGCAGGAAGAACTTGACGACCACGGTCCCGTTTCGATGAAGGTGGCTTTCGAGGTCGTTGATCGACTTGTAGCGGCCTTTCCAGACGTTCTTGCGCAAGAGCGCCTCGGGAATGCCCTGGCCGTGCAGGATCTCCGGGTGGACGCGTGCGATCAGCACCTCCTCGTAGTACGAGCGGTTGAAGATGCCGATCCGGCCGCGCTCCGGAAGGTTCATCGTGGTTCGCCACAGGAAATCGTGGTCGAGCTCGGTCGCGCTCGGGTGTTTGAAGCTGTACACCTGGCAGCCCTGGGGATTGACGCCCGACATCACGTGCTTGATCGCGCCATCCTTGCCGGCGGCGTCCATCGCCTGGAAGATCAGCAGCAGCGAAAACTGGTTCGACGCGTACAGCAGTTGCTGCAGATCGCTTAGTTGCCCGACGTCGCGATCGAGCATCTGCCGGTAGTCCTCCTTGTCGGCATAGACCGGGTCGACCCGGGTCGACCAGCGGGAGAGGTCGACCTTGTCGTCCGGTCGCACCCGGTAATCCTTGATGCGGATTTTCATGGAATTTTCCTTGTCGCGGTTCGGCGTCGACGGTTTCGAGGGCGCATGTTTCGCCGGAAGCCCGGCGGGCGGCGGCACATCGTCGACGTGCAGCGACGCACCCGCGCCCATTGTAGGGGCGGCGCCTCGACCGCACTCACTCGCGTGTGCAGGTTGCGTGCGCGTGTCATCGAACTGTCATCTGCGCCGGTCACAATGCCGGACATCGAACGATCGACAGGAGAATGCGAATCATGTGGAAGACGACTTTGGTGACGCTCGCAGCGATCGGCGTCGCGGCGGGCGCGAGCGCCGCCGCGACCATCACGGGCGCCGGCGCGACGTTCCCGTACCCGGTCTACGCGAAGTGGGCGGAGGCCTACAAGGCGAAGACGGGCGTCGCGATGAACTACCAGTCGATCGGATCCGGCGGCGGCATCAAGCAGATCCAGAGCAAGACGGTGGACTTCGGCGCGTCCGACATGCCGATGAAGCCCGACGATCTTGAAAAGGACGGGCTCGTCCAGTTTCCGACTGTCGTGGGCGGCGACGTCCCGGTCGTGAACCTCGAAGGCGTGAAGCCGGGCGACCTCAAGCTGACGGGCGCGGTGCTCGCCGACATCTACCTCGGCAAGATCACGAAGTGGAACGCGCCGGAAATCGCGAAGCTCAACGCCGGCGCGAAGCTCCCCGACTCCGACATCACCGTTGTTCACCGATCGGACGGATCGGGCACGACGTTCATCTGGGTCAACTATCTGTCCAAGGTGAGCCCGGCATGGAAGGAGAAGGTCGGCGAAGGCACGTCGGTCGCGTGGCCGACCGGCGTCGGCGGCAAGGGCAACGAAGGCGTCGCGTCGTACGTCCAGCGCGTCAAGGGCTCGATCGGATACGTCGAATACGCGTACGCGCTGCAGAACAAGATGTCGTACGCGCAGGTCCAGAACCGCGACGGCACGTTCGTGAAGCCGTCGGCGGAGACCTTCAAGGCCGCCGCCGCGGGTGCGGACTGGTCGAAGGCGCCCGGTTACTACCTGGTGCTGACCGACCAGCCCGGCAAGGAAGCGTGGCCCATCTCGGGTGCGACGTTCATCCTGATGCACAAGGCGCAGGCGAACCCCGACACAGGCAAGGAAGTCCTCAAGTTCTTCGACTGGGCGTACTCGGCGGATGGAGACAAGCTCGCCGATTCCCTCGATTACGTGCCGCTGCCGGATTCGGTGACGGCCCAGATCCGCGACACATGGAAGTCCAAGATCAAGGACGCGTCCGGAAAGGCGGTTTATTGACAACGGTCGTCGCCGTGCGCTGATCGGTGATGCGCGGTGGCGGGG
>JBDTNI010000153.1:0-5735 GCA_039933815.1 Betaproteobacteria bacterium | reverse complement strand
CTGTCGTTGCGGAGCATCACCAAGCGCTTCGGCCGCTTCACCGCGCTCGACGACGTGTCGCTTGACGTGCCGCGCGGCGCGCTGGTCACTTTCCTGGGGCCATCCGGGTGCGGGAAGACCACGCTGCTGCGCATCGTCGCGGGACTCGAGTCGCAGGACGCGGGCACGATCGTCCAGGACGGTCGCGACGTATCGCGGCTTCCGGCGATCCGTCGCGACTACGGCATCGTGTTCCAGTCGTATGCGCTGTTCCCCAACCTCACGATTTTCGACAACGTCGCGTACGGGCTCGTGAACCGGCGGGCGGGTCGCGAGGCGATCCGGTCGCGCGTCGCCGAATTGCTGACGCTCGTTGGATTGCCGGACGCCGGCCGGCAGTTCCCGGGCCAGCTGTCCGGAGGGCAGCAGCAGCGGATTGCGCTTGCTCGCGCACTCGCGACGTCGCCGGGACTGCTACTGCTCGACGAGCCGCTGTCGGCGCTCGACGCGCTCGAGCGGCTGCGCCTGCGCGGCGAAATTCGCGCGCTGCAACAGCGTCTCGGCGTCACGACGATCATGGTCACGCACGACCAGGAAGAGGCGCTGTCGATGGCCGATCACATCGTCGTGATGAGCCGCGGCAGGATCGAGCAGGTAGGTGCGCCGCAGGCGGTGTACCGGGAGCC
This sequence comes from Betaproteobacteria bacterium, assembly GCA_039933815.1. Lineage (GTDB taxonomy): Bacteria > Pseudomonadota > Gammaproteobacteria > Burkholderiales > Casimicrobiaceae > VBCG01. The sequence goes on along the minus strand of JBDTNI010000153.1, from coordinate 5,070 downwards.
CGCCACGGCGTTCGTCGCCGATTTCGTCGGCAAGGTGAACGTCATCGCCGCCACGGCGGACGACGGCGGCGCGATTCGCGTGGGAGACCTCGTTCTGGATGGCGCGCCTGGCAGCGAGCGGATCGCCCGGGGGACGGCGATCAGCGTCTATCTGCGACCCGAGGACGTGATGATCAACGGTGACGCCGCCGCGCATCGCAACATCGCGCAGGCAACGGTGGACAAGATCGAGTTTCTCGGCGCGTTCTGTCTCGTGACGGTCACGCTCGATCGCGCGCCGGCGCAGCCGCTCGTCGTCAACCTGTCGCGGCACGCACTCGACCGGATGTCGCTGGCGATCGGCGCCCCGCTGTCGGTGGGTCTGCCGCGCGAGTGCATGAGGCTTTTGTGAACACCAGCTCTCCGCCTCCGCGGCGCAACCCGCTTCGATGACCGCGGGCACGGTCGCGCCGAGGCGAGCGGAAAGCCTCGCGTCCACGGTCGATTCGCAGCGCCGGCTCGCCCAGGCCCTCCTGCTGCTCGCGTGCGCGGCGCTGCTCGTGTTCCTGCTCGCGCCGCTGGCCGCGATCCTCGTCAAGAGCGTCCAGGACAAGGACGGCGCGTACGTCGGCCTCGCGCAGTTCGGCGAATACCTGCGTTCGCCCGCGCTCCTGCATTCGGCATGGAACACGGTATGGGTAGCAAGCGTCGTCACGCTCGTCACCGTGCCGCTGGCGTTCGTGTTCGCCTATGGCCTGACGCGAAGCTGCATGCGTGGGAAGGCCGTGTTCAGGCTGGTCGCGCTGACGCCGATTCTCGCGCCATCGATGCTCGCGGCGATCGCCTTCATCCAGTGGTTCGGCAACCAGGGGGCGCTCAAAGGCCTGCTGCTCGGGCACTCGGTGTATGGCCCGGTCGGGATCATCATCAGCTCGGTCTATGCGATCTTTCCGCATGCGCTGATGATCATCACGACCGCGCTCCTGCTGGCGGATCGCCGGCTGTTCGAGGCGGCCGAATCACTCGGCACATCGGCCTGGCGGAAATTCTGCACGATCACGCTGCCGTCGGCTCGCTACGGGGTCGTCAGCGCCGCGATGGTCGTCTTCTCGTACACGGTGAGCGACTTCGGCATCCCGAAGGTTATCGGCGGCAATTTCCACGTCCTCGCCATCGACGTCTACCAGCAGGTGATCGGCCAGCAGAACTTCAACCGCGGGGCGGTCGTCGGAATCGTGCTGCTGCTGCCGGTGCTGCTGGCTTTCGCGGTGGACGCGTACATGCAGCGCAGTCAGCAGTCGCACTTCTCGTCGCGCGCCGTCGCGTACGCCCCCCGACCCACGCGCGGGTTCGATGCGGCGATGTTCGTTTTCTGCGCATCCGTCTGCGTGCTGATGCTCGGCGTGCTCGGCATGGCGATCTATACGTCGTTCATCAAGCTGTGGCCCTACGACCTTTCGTTCAGCCTGCGCCACTATGTGTTCGGGCTGGTCGACGGCGGCGTGATCGACAGCTATTTCAACAGCGTCAAGCTCGGCTTCCTCACGGCGGCTTTCGGCACGGCGATGATATTCAGCACCGCATACCTGATCGAGAAGACGCGTGGAATGCGCGCGACGCGCGGGGCGATGCGGCTGCTGGCGGCAATGCCGATGGCGGTGCCCGGCATGGTGCTTGGCCTCGGCTATATCTTTTTCTTCAATGCGCCGCGCAATCCGCTGAACGGCCTTTACGGAAGCATGTCGATCCTCGTGCTGTCGACGATCGTCCACTACTACACATCGAGCCACATGACGGCGGTCACTGCGCTCAAGGCTCTCGACAACGAGTTCGAGTCGGTCTCGGCATCGCTGAAGGTGCCGTTCTACAAGACGTTCTTCCGCGTGACGATTCCCGTCTGCCTGCCGGCGATTCTCGACATCGCCCGCTACCTGTTCATCAATGCGATGGTGACGCTGTCGGCGGTGATCTTTCTCTATTCGCCTGATACCAAGCTGGCGTCGGTCGCCATCGTCAGTCTGGACGAGGCGGGGGAGATCGGGGCGGCGGCCGCGATGGCAACGCTGATCGTCGCGACGTCCACCCTCGTCTGCCTCGTCTACGCGGTGCTCGCGCGCGTGCTGCTACGGCGCACGCAGGCATGGCGCACACCGGCGTGACCCGCCTGCGGAGGTCCTCATGAGCAACTACAGCCGCGATCCGATTCTCCTGACTCCGGGCCCGCTGACGACGTCGCTGGCCACCCGCGTGGCGATGCTTCGTGACTGGGGGTCGTGGGACTCCGCCTTCAATGCCGTCACGGCCACCGTGCGCGAGCGTCTCGTCGACATCGTCGGCGCGCGGGGGACGCATACGTGCGTGCCGATGCAGGGCAGCGGCACGTTCTCCGTCGAGGCCGCTGTCGGCACGCTCGTGCCGCGCGACGGCCACGTGCTGGTGCTGATCAACGGTGCGTACGGCCAGCGTCTCGCGAAGCTGACGCGGATGATGGGACGGCGCGTTTCGGTATTCGAGACCCCGGACAATGTTCCGACCACCGGGGCCGACGTCGATCGGCTGCTGGCCGCCGACGCGTCGATCACGCATGTCGGCCTGATCCATTGCGAAACTTCGACAGGCATCCTGAATCCGCTGCCGGACATCGCCGGCGTCGTCGCGCGGCACGGTCGCAGCCTGATCGTCGACGCGATGAGCTCGTTCGGCGCGATCGAGATAGACGCACGGACGATGCCGTTCGACGCATTGATCGCCGCCTCCGGCAAGTGCATCGAAGGACCGCCCGGGATGGCATTTGTCATCGCGCGCCAATCGGCGCTAGAGCGATGTGCGGGCAACAGCATGTCGCTGTCGCTGGACGTCCACGACCAGTGGCAGTACATGGAGAAGACGACACAGTGGCGGTACACGCCGCCGACGCACGTCGTGGTGGCGTTCGCCGCCGCACTCGAGTCGTTCGTCGCCGAGGGCGGCCAGCCGGCGCGGCTCGCACGTTATACCCGTAACTGCCAGACGCTCGTCGGCGGTATGGCCGAGCTCGGATTCCGGCCGTTTCTCGAGGAGGCGATCCAGGCGCCGATCATCGTCACCTTTCACGCGCCGGTCGACCCGCGCTATGCATTCCGCGCGTTCTACGATTGCGTCCGCGACAAAGGTTTCATCCTGTATCCGGGCAAACTGACGCAGGTCGAGACGTTTCGCGTCGGCTGTATCGGCGCGATCGGCCCCGACGAGATGCGCCACGCGGTCAACGCGGTCCGCGACGCACTCGCCGACCTCTCGATCGACCCGGTGGCGACGAAGGCGGATCCGCGCGTAGCGGCCTGACTTCCTGCCGGCGCTATACGTCGTCGGGCGCTCGCAGGCGGCCGCCGGCATCGGCCTCGCCGTGCCGGGCAAGATAGTCGAGCACCACCACGCTCGCGTCGACGGTCACCTCGTCGTCGCCGCCGTCGACGGCGATCAGCCGCGCCGCTTCCGCGAGATCGACCCGGCGATGCGCGATGGCCTCGCCGTCCTGGTTCGCCGGCGAAAAAGCGGCGGGCACGTCGAGGTCGTGCACCAGGATCGTTTCCCGCTGCAGGCCGTCGGGCAGTGCGCGGGCAACATGGACCTCGCCGGCTGCGCGGGCCGTTCCGGCGAGGGCGGTGTCGATACCTGCTTCCTCCCACGCCTCCTTGATCATCGCCGCGCGCACCGTCATGCCGGCGGGAATGCCGCCCGCGACGAGATTGTCGAGCAGGCCGGGATCGGTGGCCTTGGCATGACTTCGGCGTGCGAACCACATCGTGCCCGCCGCCACGCCGTTGACGTGCGCGGCCCACGTTCGCAGCCCGAAGTAGCGCGCCGCGCCGCGCTCGATGTGCAGCAGCGGCCGCTCGTCGAAGCGGTTGGCGACGCGATACCGCTCGTTGCGCCACCCGGGGAGCGCGCCCTCGGCGCGAAGCGTGCGGACGACGTCTTCAATCGCATCCGTGCGCGCGTCCGGGTCGTCGAGGCGGCCGTCGAGCACGACGCGGCGGGCGCCCACGTGGAAATAGCGCGGCCCGAACGCCGCCAGCCGGGCCGCGCGGGCGTCGTCGAGGCATCCGACGTCAGTCTCGCCGATCGTGAACGCCCGATAGCCCGCGGCCGGAACGAACAGCGCCCGGTCGAGCCGCGCGCGGATTGCCGCTAGAATTGCAGCGTCGATCACGGCTGCCATTGTAGGGGCCGAATGGACGCAACGCTGCCGACCGCCCGATGACCGCCCGAATCCTCGATGGGAAAGCTCTCGCCGAGCGACTGTGTGCTGCAGTTCGTGCCGAGGTCGAATCGAGATGCGCGACCGGCGCAATGGTGCCGGGGCTCGCGGTCGTCCTGGTGGGCGATCACCCGGCGTCGGCCGTCTACGTCCGGAACAAGCGCAGGATGGCCGTGGGCGCCGGCATGCGGTCGCTCGCCTTCGATTTGCCCGCCGACGTGGCGGAACCCGAACTGCTCGCGCTGATCGATCGTCTGAACGATGACCCCGCGATTCATGGAATTCTGGTGCAGCTGCCGCTGCCGAAGCATATTGCCGGCGAGCGGGTCATCGAGCGCATCGACTGGCGGAAGGATGTCGATGGTTTCCACCCGTACAACATGGGTCGGCTGGTGCTGAAGCTGCCGACGCTGCGGCCCTGCACGCCCTTCGGCTGCATGCGGTTGCTCGCCGAGACCGGCGAGGCGCTCGTCGGTAGGCACGCGGTGATCATCGGGCAGTCGAACATCGTCGGGCGTCCGATGGCGCTGGAACTCCTGATGGCGCGTTGCACCGTCACCGTCTGCCATTCGGCGACGCGCGACCTGCCGGCCATCGTGCGGCAGGGCGATATCGTCGTGGCCGCTGTGGGCAGGCCCGAGTTCGTCCGGGGGGCGTGGATCGCACCGGGGTCCACCGTCGTGGACGTCGGGATCAACCGGCGGGACGACGGCCGTCTGGTCGGCGACGTCGAGTTCGCCGCGGCGCGCGAGCGCGCTGCCTGGATCACGCCCGTTCCGGGCGGCGTGGGTCCGATGACCATCGCAACGCTGCTTGCGAACACGCTCGACGCGGCGCGCCTGCAGGAAACG
>JBDTNI010000152.1:0-5769 GCA_039933815.1 Betaproteobacteria bacterium | reverse complement strand
CGTCCACGTTTCCGGCACGTGGACATAGCGGCCGGCACCGGTCACCGCATCGCCGCCGACGGCGACGACGTAGCGCGCCTCCCCGCCGTCGCCGACGACGGTGCCCGGATCGCCGAATGTGAACGACCAGTCGGTGCGCGATGGAAGCTGCTGCTCGTCCGCCGCGACCAGACGCAGCGTCGCGGCGTCGATGCCGAAGCGCAGCGTCAGCGCGTTCTCCGCGAGCGTGCGCGCCGCTGCGCGGGACAGGCGTGCCCCGGCGCGCGACTCGGGAAGCGCGTGCGTCATCGCGCGCACGCGTCCGTCGTTGGTGATCGCCAGTCGCCACTCCTCGGCACGCTCGACGACATCGCCGTCGAGCCGCACGTAACGCACTTCCCAGACCGGCGGCGCAAGCATCGTTCCGACGAGTCGCCGATACGCATCGGGCCCCGCTTCGCGCCAGACGAACTTGTGCCAGGTCCACTGCGACGCGTCGTCGGTCGCGAGCCTCACGACGGCAAATCGATGCCATTCGGGCCCGAGCGCCACGCCTTCCGCCGCAAGCGCTGCGTCGGCGGCGCCGATCGCGCCGTCACGATCGAGCGTCATCGGCGCGACGTCGGTGGTGAACGGCGCGAAGAACGCCCAGGCGGCAAACCCCAGGACACCGAGCGCAGGCAGGCCGCGCTGGAACGCCGCGGAAAAGCGACCCGCCGCCAGCGCGCTTGCCACTTCCGCAACGACGGCGGGCGCGGCCGGTCGCCACGCGCCGTTGCGCAGGCTGGAAGGCAGCGCGTGCCACCGTCCGGCCTGCCAGCGTCGCAGCGCGACGATCGCGAGCGGTACCGACGCCGCTGCGATCACGAGCGCTTGCTGGACCCATGCGCCGGGCGCGTCGACGAGAAACAACGGGATGGAAAAGAGCACGAGGTCGAACGTCGCGTGCAACAGGATCGTCGGCAGCAGTCCGAAGCGGAGATAGATGAGCGCCCACAGGATCGACGGCACGAAAAGTTCGACGGGCCGCGAGTAGGCCGGAAAGCCCGGGTAGGTCGCGTGCGCACCGCCGAAGACGAGCGCCTGCACGACGACCGCGATGGCGATTCCGGCGCCGCGACGCCCGTAGCGCGCACCGATCAGCGCGCCGAGCGAAAGCGGAATCGCGCGGAATACGCATTCCTCCATGAAGCCGGCCTGCAGCGAGACGGCGATCGGCGTCAGCGCGGGGATCGCCGAGCCCAAGATGTTGGGATCGGTCATCACTTCGGACGGCTGCCACCAGCCGAGCCAGCGGTTGGTCGCGTAATAGAACGCCGCGACGAGTGCCAGCTCGATCGGCACGAACAGGTAGCCGCCCAGCGTCCTGCCAGCGACCTGCGGCGTGGACGCCGCTTCCCGCGACCACAACCGCCAAAGCTGCGGATGGTCGGGAAACGCTCTACGCGTCAGGCTCTCCGCCGTCATGAACACGAGCGCGTAGGCGAGCCCGCCTGCCACGGCGATCAGCAGCGCGGTCACGCCCTGCCGGGTCCAGAACGTCGCGACGGTTTCGGTCGTGCCCGCGGCGAACCACGCATCGCCCGACGCCGCGAGCGACCCCGCGGCGAGCAGCGCACCCACGACGAGACCCGCGCCGACGGCCGGCCGCCACACGAGCCAATTGCCGCGCGCGAGCCACAGCAGCGCGATGATGCAGCCGCCGACGCCGTAGAGCACGCCGGCCGACAGGCTGGCGAGCGTCGCGATCAGCACGTTGGCGCTTCGCAGTGATTCAAAGCGGCGGCCGAACGACTCCGGGACGTGCACGAACGGCACCACGCCGGTGAGTTCGTCGCCCGCGACGTCCAGCGTCAGGCGGATGCGCGCGTCGCCTACGGGCCCGGGCTGCTCGTAGGTGAAGCGGTGGTCGATGCGGCCCGTCGTCTGCGTGTGCTGCGCCGCTTCGAGGAAACGGTAACGCGACAGATCGACGCCCCAGTCGTCCCGCGCCTTCGCCTCCGCGATCGTCCGGGCGACGGTCGAGTCCAGCGCATTGCGCTCGGGCGCGCGCACGTCCGTCTCGGCGATTCGGTGCGCAAAGCCCGCCGGCGTGCCGTCGGGCTTCAGCCTGACGAGGGTCTCGTCGACGGCCCCCGGCGTGAACAGCCGGACCTCCCACCAGTACGGGCTGTACCGGTCCCCGCGAGTCAGCGCGGCGAACGCCGGCCTGCCGCCGCCTTCGAGCTCGATGTAGTTCTGCGTCGTGCCGTCATGCGCGAACCGCGCGACGGCTCGCGCCTCGTCGGGGGCGAGATGCAGCCTCGCGGCGATTCCGCGCGCGGTGGCGATCGCGGCGTCGCGGGACATCCTGATGTCGAGATTGAGGATCGGGATCGCAACCGGGAACAGGCGCGCGGCAACCAGCAGCGCCACGAGCGACGCAGTCGCGTACACGACCCAGAACGACGTGCGATGCGTGGCGTCCGTCAATCGCGCCCTCCGCACGCCGCGCGCCTGGTTGTCACGTGCCGGACCCGACGACGCCGCGCGCCACGAGGTCGGCGAACGTGCCCTCGTCGAGGCCGAGCCGTCCGCACAGCACGTCGCGCGAATGTTCGCCCAGCAACGGCGGCGCAGCCGGTACCGCGAGCGGCGTTCCCGACATCCGCAATGGCGCACGGACCTGCGGCACCGTACCCGACAGCGGGTGCGCAACGTCCACTTTCATACCGCGCGACTGCACCTGCGGGTCGGCGAGGACCTGATCGATGCGATTGATGGGCCCGCACGGAACGCCGGCGCGCTCGAGGTCGTCGATCCAGCGCGCCTGCGTGCGCGTGCGAACGACGTCGGCGATCAGCGGCACGAGCACGCCGCGCTCGCGCACGCGGCGGGCATTCGTGTCGAAACGCGAATCCCTCGCCCATTCCGGATGGCCGGCGATGTCGCAGAATCGCCGGAACTGTCCATCGTTGCCGACGGCGACGATCACGTGACCGTCGCTGCACGCGAAGACCTGGTAAGGAACGATGTTCTGGTGCGCATTGCCGGCGCGCTCCGGTAGTCCGCCGCCGATCAGGTAGTTCATGTGCATCACCGACATCATCGCGACCGACGAATCGAAGAGGCACGCATCGACGTGCTGTCCGCTGCCCGTACGGTCTCGGTGCGCGAGCGCTGCCAGCAGCGCAACCGACGCGTACATGCCGGTCATCAGGTCGGTGATCGCCACGCCGGCCTTCTGCGGGCCGCCACCGGGAAGATCGTCGCGCTCGCCGGTTACGCTCATGAACCCGGACATGCCCTGGATGATGAAATCGTAGCCGGCTCGCGCCGCGTACGGACCGTCCTGCCCGAAACCGGTGATCGACAGGTACACGAGCCGCGGATTGGCCGCCGCCACCGATGGATAGTCGAGACCGTGCTTCGCAAGTCCGCCGACCTTGAAGTTCTCGACGAGCGCGTCGGCTTCCCTCGCGAGTGCCAATACGAGATCGCCTCCCTCGGGTGTGGTGAAGTCGATGGCGACCGATTGCTTGCCGCGATTGCACGCGAGGTAATACGCGGCTTCGCGTGTGTCGCGGCCGTCGGCGCCCCTGAGAAACGGCGGTCCCCACGCCCGCGTGTCGTCGCCGGTCACCGGCTTCTCGACCTTGATCACCGTCGCACCCAGGTCGGCGAGCAGCTGCGTGCACCACGGCCCGGCCAGAACGCGCGACAGGTCGAGTATCGTCAGGTGGGAAAGGGGGCCCGGCATCGGTCGACGTTGCGCAATGTCGTCGGCGAGCCCCGGCCCGCGCCGCGGCATCCCCGTCGCGACTCAGGCCTTCAGCGCCGTCAGCACCTCGTCGAGCATTTTCTTGGCGTCGCCGAAGAGCATCCGGTTGTTCTCCTTGTAGAACAGCGGATTGTCAACGCCCGCGTAGCCCGACGCCATGCTGCGCTTCATCACGATCGACGTCTTTGCCTTCCACACTTCGAGCACCGGCATGCCGGCGATCGGACTGGACGGGTCGTCCTGCGCCGCGGGATTCACGATGTCGTTCGCGCCGATGATCATCGCCACATCGGTGGCGGGAAAATCGTCGTTGAGTTCGTCCATCTCGAACACGATGTCATAGGGCACCTTTGCTTCGGCCAGCAGCACGTTCATGTGCCCGGGCATCCGGCCCGCGACCGGGTGGATGCCGAAGCGCACGTTGACGCCCTTCTCCCGCAACAGCCTGGTGATCTCGTACACGGTGTGCTGTGCCTGCGCGACCGCCATTCCGTAGCCGGGCACGATGATCACGTTCTTCGCGTCGCGCAACAGCTCGGCGGTCTCGGGCGCCAGGATCGGCGTCACCTCGCCCGCGGGCTGCGCGCCGCCCCCCGGCGCGGGTGCAGCACTGCTGTCCGTGCCGAAGCCGCCGGCGATCACGCTCAGGAAATTCCGGTTCATCGCCTGGCACATGATGTACGACAGGATCGCGCCGCTCGAGCCCACGAGCGCGCCGGTCACGATCAGGAGGTCGTTGCCGAGCATGAATCCGGTCGCGGCCGCCGCCCACCCGCTATAGCTGTTCAGCATCGACACGACCACCGGCATGTCGGCGCCGCCGATCGCCATGACCATGTGAACGCCGAACAGCAGTGCGACGATCGTCATGACGATCATCGGCAGCATAGCGGCTGCGACGCTGTGCGCCGCGACGAACGCGTAACCGCAGAGGAAAACGACGACGAGCCCCGCAAGATTGAGCCAGTGGCGCCCGGGCAGCAGCACCGGCTTGCCACTGATCCTCGCCGACAGCTTGCCGAAAGCGATCACCGAGCCCGAGAACGTGACGGCGCCGATCAGCACGCCGACGTACATCTCGATCTCGTGGATCGCATTTTCGGCCGGCGTCAGCTTCGACGCGACGGCGGGGTCGATGAAATTCGCATAGCCGACGAGCATCGCGGCGAGGCCGACGAGGCTGTGCATCAGCGCGACAAGCTCTGGCATCTGCGTCATCTGGACGACGCGAGCCGCGTACAGGCCGATCGCGGCGCCGACGAGCATCGCAGCCAGGATGTACGGCAGCCCGGCAGGCGTGACCTGCACGCCGAAGATCGTGGCGAGGACGGCGATGGCCATGCCGACCATGCCGTACACGTTACCGCGCCGAGACGTCTCCTGGTTGGACAGGCCGCCCAGGCACAGGATGAAGAGAATCGCGGCGGCCAGATAAGCGACCATCGAAAGTCCGGACGTCATGTCGCGCTCTCTATTTGCGGAACATGGCCAACATGCGCCGGGTGACGGCGAAGCCGCCGAACATGTTGACCGTCGCGAGCGCGATGGCCGCCACCGACAGCCAGCGAATCCACGCGTCGGGGCGCGCGAGGTCGGCCGGGATCGTCGTCAGGCCGGGCGCGATCTGCACGAGCGCGCCGATCGCGATGATGCTCGACACCGCATTGGTGACGCTCATCAGCGGCGTATGCAGCGCGGGCCTGACGTTCCACACGACCATGTAACCGATGAAGCACGCGAGCACGAACACGGTGAAATGGCCGAGGAACGCCGGTGGCGCAAAGCGACCGATCAGCAGGAACACGAGCGCGCCGACGCCGAACAACACGGCGGTCCTCGTGCCGGACATGGGTCCGCTCGGCACGCCGTGACCCTTGGGCTTCGGCGTCGCGAGGATCGGCTTCGGGCCGGCGGCGGCGGGCGGCGCCGCTGACACCTTGGGCGGCGGCGGTGGCCAGGTGACCTCGCCGCGGTTGATCACCGTCGTGCCGCGCAGCACTTCGTCCTGCATGTCGATGGCGATCGTGTCG
>JBDTNI010000151.1:0-5775 GCA_039933815.1 Betaproteobacteria bacterium | reverse complement strand
CCCTGCTGCGGGACTGGCTGCAGCGCGACCTGAAGCTGACGCGCTGACGCCGTTGCTCCGGAACCGGCTCGGGTTTTTGGCGAGCGCCGTCGACGACTGTCTCCGCGCGGAGACAGCCATAACGCCTTGACCCGTCTTGCGTTTCGTCACGACGGCCGGAATGGCCGCTGTCAACGCCCTTGCCATTACCGGCGTTAATGGCCTCGATGCGGCATTCTGCCGTCGTTTTTTGAAGTTTCCAAGTTGAGGACGAGGACGTTTTCGATGCACAAGCTAGTAATTTTCATGGTCGCGGGCACGCTGTCGCTGAATGCCTGGAGCCAGCCGGCGCCGGTGCCGGCGACGTCCTCGACTTCCACCGTGTCGTCGGTGCCTGCCGACAAGGTCGACAAGGCCGCAGATCGGGTCAACGCGACCGATCCGGCGGCACCGGTTGCAAAACCCCGTAAAAAAGCCAGAAAGTCCCTCGTGAAGCTCGGTCCGCCGGCGCGCGCGGGACAATAAAAGGCCCCGTTCCACCCACCCGCTCACTATCCATAGGAACTATCGAGATGAACAAGCTGCTTGCCACGCTGATCGCCGGCGCATTTGCCGTGACCACCACTGTCGCGATCGCCCAGACCGCCGCGCCGACGACGCCCGCTCCGGCCATGAAGTCGGACTCGACGATGAAGCACGACGCGATGAAGAAGTCGACCAAGAAGAAGGCCAAGAAGAAGAGCGCGAAGAGCACGTCGGCGATGAAAGCGTCGACGATGCCCGCGTCGCGCGCCACGCCGGCGACCTCCGCCGCGCCGGCCGCGAGCACGTCGGCGATGCCTGCCACCCCCGCGACGCCTGCCGCACCCGCGACGGGCTCGATGAAGTCGGATCAGATGAAGGCCGATCCGATGAAGTCCGGTGGCGTCGACAAGATGAAGGACAAGGCCAAGTAATCGTCGCCGTATCCGGCACGAACAGGCGGGGCCGAGCGCCCCGCCTTTTTATTCCTGGCTGGCGCGCGAATTGCAGCGGCTATGATGCGTTCCATTCGAAGCCTTGTACCGCGCCCCCATGACTGCCGCTCCCCACAGGGCTGAACTCCAGCCACGTCCGTTCCAGAAGCCGGTCAAGCGGCCCGCCGTCACGGTGGCCACCATCGTCGAGCGCGACGGCCGGTTCCTGCTCGTCGAGGAAGAGACGCGGCGCGGGCTGCGGCTCAACCAGCCGGCAGGGCATGTCGAGACGGGCGAATCCATCGCGCGGGCTGCCGCGCGCGAGACGCTGGAGGAGGCCGCTTGGCGCGTCGAGCCCACGGCGCTCATCGGCATCTACCAGTGGCGCTCGCCGGACAGCGGCACGGCCTTCATCCGCTTCACGTTCGCGGCCACGCCGCATCTGCACGAACCCCATCGTCGGCTCGACACGGGAATCGTCCGCGCGCTGTGGCTGAGTTACGAGGACATCGCCGCGCGGCGCGAGCTGTTGCGAAGCCCGCTCGTGCTGCAATCGCTCGACGACTATCGCGCCGGCACGCGCTGGCCGCTCGGGGTCATCGCGGACCAGGGACTGTGAACCGGCCCGGGTGACATGACGCGCCGGCAACGCGTCGTCGTTGGCATGTCCGGAGGCGTCGACTCGTCGGTCGCTGCGTGGCTGCTGAAGGCGCAGGGCCACGACGTCGTCGGCCTCTTCATGAAGAACTGGGAGGACGACGACACCGACGCGTACTGCACGTCGCGCGTCGATCTCGTCGATGCGGCGGCCGTCGCCGACGTCATCGGCATCGGCATCGAGGCGGTCAACTTCGCGGCCGAATACCGAGAGCGCGTCTTTTCGCATTTCCTGCGGGATTACGCGGTCGGGCGAACGCCGAACCCGGACGTTCTGTGCAACAGCGAGATCAAGTTCCGTGCGTTCCTCGATCACGCGCTGGCGCTCGGCGCCGACGCCATCGCGACCGGCCACTACGCGCGCGTGCGCCGGTGCGAGTCGTCGGGTGCGATGCAACTGCTGCGCGCGGCCGACCTGGCGAAGGACCAGAGCTACTTCCTGCACCGGCTGACCCAGGCGCAACTCGCGCCCGTGCTGTTTCCGCTGGGCGACCTGCAGAAGCGCGACGTGCGGGCGATCGCGCGGCGCGAGGGCATCCCGACGTACGCCAAGCGCGATTCCACCGGCATCTGCTTCATCGGCGAGCGCCCGTTCCGCGAATTCCTCGCGCGTTATTTGCCGCGCACGCCCGGGTGCATCGAGACGGCGGACGGCGCTGTCGTCGGCCGGCACGACGGACTCGCGTATTACACGATCGGCCAGCGCCAGGGTCTGGGTATCGGGGGGACGCGCGACGGTGACGACGCGCCGTGGTTCGTTGCGGTCAAGGACCTCGCGCGCAATGCGCTGATCGCCGTGCAGGGCCATGATCACCCGCTGCTGTACCGCCGCGAGGTTCGCGCCGGGGATTTGCACTGGATCGCCGGCGAGCCGCCCGATTTGCCGGCACGATTCGGCGCGAAGACGCGCTACCGGATGCCGGATGCGCCGTGCACGCTTTCCCTGTGCGGCGACGGCCTGGTCGATGCACGCTTCGACGCGCCGCAGTGGGCGCCGACGCCCGGCCAATATCTGGTGGTCTACGACGGTGACATCTGCCTCGGGGGTGGCGCCATCGACGCGCCGTCCGCGTCCCCGCAGCCGTTGCCAGGCGGCGCGATGGCGGCGGCGACCGCCCGCACCGAAGCCATCGGCGACCGCTGATCAGTCTCGACAAGCGATCGATGACGCGACTCGTGGTGTTCGACTTCGACGGCGTCGTCGCCGACAGCGAAGTCATCGCCAACGCCGTGCTGGCCGAATTCGTCACGGAGATGGGTGCGCCGACCACCGTCGAGGATTCGTTGCGCGATTACACGGGTCGGCGACTCGCGGACGTGTTGGCGGAGGTCGAGGGGAGGCTCGGTCGCCCGCTGGTCCCCGACGCCGTCGCCGAATTCCAGCGCCGGACGCTCGCGCGCCTGCGCTGCGAATTGCGCGCGGTGGCCGGCGTACGCGGGTATCTGGACGCGCTCGGTGGCGCGGATCGGTGCATTGCGTCGGCGTCGTCCCCCGACCGGCTCGCCGCGTGTCTCGACGTGCTGGGTCTCGCGAACGCGTTTGGGAAACACGTGTACAGCGCGACGATGGTGCCGCGCGGCAAGCCGCACCCGGACCTCTTCTGGCATGCGGCGGCGCAGTTCGGCGTCGATCCGCGCGACGCAATCGTCATCGAGGACAGCGCGAACGGCGTTCGCGCCGGCGTCGCCGCCGGCATGCTGACGATCGGGTTCCTCGGCGGCTCGCACATCCGGGAAGGCGACGAGAAGAAACTTCGCGCGGCCGGCGCGCACCACATTGCGCGCGACTACGCCGACGTCGCCGCCATCACACGGCTCCAAACGCGCTGACGCGCTGACGGCGCGACGCGAGCGGAGCTCGCGTTAGCGCGCGTCAGAACGGGATGTCGTCGTCGAAGTCGTCGGCGTTCTTCTTGGCGCCGCCGCCCTTGGGCGCGGGTGCGCCGGCGCCGGCGCTGCCTTCACGCCGGCTGCCGCCTGCCGGCGCGCCACCACCGCCGCTGAATTCGGCGTCGCCGCCGCTGCCGTCCCGTGCGCTGCCGATCAATTGCATGCGGTCGGCGACGATTTCGGTCGAATACTTCTCGACATTGTCCTTGTCCGTGTATTTGCGCGTCTGCAGCCGACCTTCGATGTAGACGGAACGGCCTTTCTTCAGGTACTCGCCGGCCACCTCCGCCTGGCGCCCGAACAGCACGACCCGGTGCCATTCGGTGCGTTCCTGTTTTTCGCCGCTCTTGTCCTTCCACTGCTCGCTGGTCGCGATGTTCAAATTGGTGACGGCATCACCGCCCGTCGTGTAGCGCGTCTCGGGGTCGCGGCCGAGATTGCCGAGCAGAATCACCTTGTTGACGGAAGCCATGTCTTGTCCTCGAGAGCCGAAGGAATTGATTGAGCGGAGAGGCGTCCCCATATGCCGGACGTTGCGCGCGGCGGGCAACGAGGTCGCGCCGCCCGGCAGCTCCGTTCGCGCGTGGCCGTCGCATTCGATCGGACGCACGAAGCGCAATATACTAGCAGGTTGGCCTCCCGCGCTCGATGACGTTCGGACTAGCTCCCGCGTCGGATTGCGCATTCCCACAGGCACGCATGGACCAGATCCGAATCCGCGGCGCACGCACGCACAACCTCAAGAACCTGAACCTCGATCTGCCGCGCCACCAGCTGATCGTGATCACCGGGCTGTCCGGGTCCGGCAAGAGCTCGCTCGCGTTCGACACGCTGTACGCCGAGGGCCAGCGGCGCTACGTCGAGTCGCTGTCGGCCTACGCGCGCCAGTTCCTGCAGCTGATGGAAAAGCCCGACGTCGACCTGATCGAAGGACTGTCGCCGGCGATCTCGATCGAGCAGAAGGCCACGTCGCACAATCCGCGCTCGACGGTCGGGACGGTGACGGAAATTCACGACTACCTGCGGCTCCTGTTTGCCCGCGTCGGCGACCCGTACTGCATCAACCATCCCGAGCAGAAGCTGTCGTCGATGACGATCTCGCAGATGGTCGACGCGACGCTCGCGATGCGGGGAGAGGCGAACGAGGACACGCGGTTGATGATCCTGTCGCCGGCCGTCGTCAATCGCAAGGGCGAGCAGGTCGATCTGTTCGCCGAGCTTCGCGCCAAGGGCTTCGTGCGCGTGCGCGTCGACGGCACCGTGTACGAAATCGATGCCGTCCCGAAGCTCGCCAAGACCACGAAGCACACGGTCGAGGTGGTCGTCGACCGGCTGAAGGTCCGCGACGAGTTCAAGCAGCGGCTCGCCGAGTCGTACGAAACGGCGCTGCGGCACGGCGACGGGAGGGCGATCGCCGTCGAAATGGACACGGGACGAGAGCACCTGTTCTCGGCGAAGTTCGCGTGCTCCATCTGCAACTACTCGCTCGCCGAGCTCGAGCCGCGACTGTTCTCGTTCAACAATCCCGTCGGCGCGTGCCCGCGCTGCGACGGCCTGGGCTCGATCACGTTCTTCGATCCGAAACGCGTGGTCGCGTTTCCGCAGCTGTCGCTCGCGTCGGGGACGATCAAGGGCTGGGACCGCCGCAACCAGTTCTACTTCTCGATGCTGCAAAGCCTCGCCAAGCACGTCGGATTCGAAGTCGACAAGCCGTTCGTGAAGCTTCCGGAGCGCGTGCAGAACATCGTGCTCTACGGGTCGGGCACCGAAAAGATACCGTTCACGTACCTGAGCGAGCGCGGACGGACGATGACGCGCCAGCACGCTTTCGAGGGCATCATCCCGAACTTCGAGCGGCGCTACCGCGAGACCGACAGCGTGATGGTGCGCGAGGAGCTCGCGAAATATCTGAACAACCAGCCCTGTCCCGATTGCGCCGGCACGCGACTGCGGCGCGAGGCGCGCAACGTGAAGGTGGGCACCGGCGGCGACGCGCGGCCGATCTACGAACTGTCCGCGTGGCCGCTCAAGCGCACGATGCAGTACTTCTCGGCGCTGACGTTGCCCGGCCACAAGGCGGCGATTGCCGACAAGATCGTCAAGGAGATCGTGTCGCGCCTGAGCTTCCTCAACAACGTCGGCCTCGACTACCTGTCGCTCGATCGTTCCGCCGAGACGCTGTCCGGCGGCGAGGCGCAGCGAATCCGTCTCGCGTCGCAGATCGGCTCGGGCCTTACGGGCGTGATGTACGTGCTCGACGAGCCGTCGATCGGGCTGCACCAGCGCGACAACG
>JBDTNI010000150.1:0-5779 GCA_039933815.1 Betaproteobacteria bacterium | reverse complement strand
GCCTTCCAGGGCGGCGCGTTCGAGTATCTGCCGAAGCCGTTCGATGTCGATCATGCGCTGGCGCTGATCCGCCGCGCCGCCGTCGAATCGAAACATTCGCCTGCCGCGGCGGTGGCGTGGGCCGAGTCGCCCGAAATTCTCGGGCAGGCGCCCGCGATGCAGGAGGTGTTCCGCGCGATCGGCCGCCTGGCGCA
Organism: Betaproteobacteria bacterium; assembly: GCA_039933815.1. GTDB lineage: Bacteria > Pseudomonadota > Gammaproteobacteria > Burkholderiales > Casimicrobiaceae > VBCG01. The sequence continues at coordinate 5,585 of JBDTNI010000150.1, read as the reverse complement.
ATCGTCGGCGACCGTCCTCATCACCGGCGAGTCGGGCACCGGGAAGGAGCTCGTCGCGCGCGCGCTGCACCGGCACAGCCCGCGCGCCGCGGGCCCGTTCGTGGCCATCAACACCGCGGCCATCCCGAAGGACCTGCTCGAATCCGAACTCTTCGGTCACGAGCGCGGCGCGTTCACCGGCGCGCAGACGATGCGCCGCGGGCGTTTCGAGCAGGCCGAGGGCGGCACGCTGTTCCTGGATGAGATCGGCGACATGCCGGCCGACCTGCAGGTGCGCCTGTTGCGCGTTCTGGCCGACGGCGAGTACTACCGCGTCGGCGGGCACGCACCGCAGCGCGCGACCGTGCGCATCATCGCCGCGACGCACCAGAATCTCGAGGAGCGCGTGCGCAAGGGGCTGTTCCGCGAGGATCTGCTGCACCGGCTCAACGTCGTGCGATTGAGGCTGCCGGCGCTACGCGAGCGCGCCGAGGACGTGCCGCCGCTCGCGCGGCACTTCCTGCTGAAGAGCGCGCGCGACCTGGCGGTCGATCCCAAGTCGCTGACCGACGCTGCGCTGGGCGCGCTGGTCGAATTCGCGTTCCCGGGCAACGTGCGGCAACTCGAGAACATCTGCCACTGGTTGACGGTGATGGCGCCGGGCCAGCGGATCGACGTCGCCGATCTTCCGCCCGAGGTCCGCGACGTCGATGCGCGACTCGCGGAACGTGCCGAGTCGCGCTGGGATCAGGCGCTTGATCGCGAACTCGCGCACGCGTTGAAGGGCGGCGAGCGCAATGTCGGCGAACGACTGCAGCGCGAGTTCGAGCGAACGCTGATCCGCCGGGCTCTCGTGCATACGGGCGGCCATCGGATGGAGGCGGCGGCCTGGCTCGGTTGGGGCCGGAACACGCTGACCCGCAGGATCCAGGAACTCGGGATGGAAGACGAACTGCGCAAGGGCGACCACGGCACGCACGCGACGGCCGGCGCCGACACGTGACGTCGAGCGCGCCGCCGCTCATCCTGTCGCCGCTCTCGGCCGACGACCATCGTTCGGGCGATCGTCAGGCCGCCATCGATGCTTCGAAACGGGACGCGGCCTCGCGCAATTCGGCCTCCGTCATGTCGCGCTGGTGGGTGAGCACCGCCCACCGGTGTCCGAACGGATCTTCGAGAACGCCGTACCGGTCGCCCCAGAACATATCGGCGGGCGGCATGACCGGGGTGGCGCCCGCCGCGACGGCCCGGCCGAATACCGCGTCGCAGTCGGCGACCGCCAGGTTGATCGTCACCGGCGTCCCGTGCAGCGCCTTGGGTGAACGTACGCCGCACTCCGGCATCTCGTCGACGAGCATCACCTGCGCGCCGTTGATGCTGACGCACGCGTGCATCAGCTTTCCGTTGCGGCCGGGCAGCCGGACGATGGAAACGGGTCGGTGCGCCGCGAAGGAGCCGAGTCCCGGTCGAATCGCGGCGGCTACTTCGGGTAGTCGGTGCCGCGCACGGGCGGCAGCGCGGGCGCGTCGGCGGGCGCCGTGTCGGCGGGCGGCGCCTTCGCGGCTGCCGCACGGGCAGGTGCGGGCGCGCGGTTGCCCGTGCCGGTTGGGCCGGACTTCGGATAGCCGGCGTCGTCGAGGAGCGCCGTCCAGCGGTCGGCATTGAAGCCGGTCATCACCTGTTTTTCGCCCACCTGGAGCACCGGTGCCGACTGCTTGCCCGTCAGCGCCTTGAGCCTCGCGGCACCTTCCTCGTTGCTGACGACGACGGTCGCGTACGGGACGCCGCGCTTGACGAGGAGTGCCTCGGCCTGCTTGCACACGTCGCAGTCGAACGTGTACAGCGTGACCGGAAACTTGTCGGCGGCTTCGCGCGCGGCGAACGGCACCGGGTCAGTCTGGATCACGTTTTCCTGCAGGCGCTTCGACTGCACCCCCTTGGCATCCGGCGGCGGTGGCTGGTCGGAGTAGACGACGCGTCCGCTGGGATCGACGTAGCGGTACAGCGGCGCCTGCGCCGCTGCGGTCGCGGCGAGCGTCACGAGGGCGAGCGCAGCGATGCGCTCGGGCTTGAAAGGATTCATGGCGCGGGCGGAGGTCAGGTTTCGACCATTCCATTATGGCGCAGAAGCGCATCGAGTTGCGGCGGGCGCCCACGGAAGGCGACGAACGACTCGAGCGCGGGCCGGCTGCCTCCTCGCGCGAGCACTTCGTCGCGGAAACGCGCGCCGATCTCCGGCGACATGACGCCGCGCTCCTCGAACAGGCTGAACGCATCCGCGGAGAGCACCTCGGCCCATTTGTAGCTGTAATAGCCCGCCGCGTACCCCCCGGCGAAGATATGGCCGAAGCCGTGCATGAAGCGGTCGTACGCGGGACGCGACACGACGGCAATCTCGCGACGAACGGTGTCGAGCACGTCCTGCGGTGTCGTGAAGCCCGCCGTCGCACCGGGCACGTACGCGCTGTGCAGCAGCATGTCGAACAGCGCGAGCTCGAGCTGCCGGGCCATCGCCATGCCGCTTCCGAAATTGCGCGCGGCGACCATCTTGTCGAACAGCGCGCGCGGCAGCGGCCCGCCGCTGTTGCCGTGCGCCGTCATGTGCGATAGGACGTCCCACTCCCAGCAGAAGTTTTCCATGAACTGGCTCGGAAGCTCGACGGCGTCCCACTCGACACCCTGCAGCCCCGACACGCCGGCGACGTCCACGCGCGTAAGCAGCTGATGCAGACCGTGTCCGAACTCGTGGAACAGCGTCGTCACCTCGCTGTGCGTGAAATGCGCCTGGCGCGTGCCGACCGGGCCCGAAAAATTGCATGTCAGGTAGGCGACCGGATGCTGCAGCCGGTCGTGCGCGTGGCGGCGATTGATCGCATCGTCCATCCACGCGCCGCTCTGCTTGCCTTCGCGCGCATAGAGGTCGAGGTAGAACTGCCCGACGAGCACCCCGGACGCGTCGAAGATCTCGAAGAATTTCACGGTCGGATGCCACGTCTTCGCGCGCGCGGGCTGCACGCGGACCCCGTAGATCGTCTCGACGACGCGGAACAGGCCGGCGAGCACGCGGTCCTCGGGGAAGTACCGCTTGACCTCCTGTTCGGAAAACGCGAATCGCTCCGCCTTCAGCTTTTCGGCGACATATGGCAAATCCCATGCGGCCGGCTCCTCGATTCCCAGCCGCGTCCGGCCGAACGCCACGAGCTCGGCGTAGTCGCGCGCGGCGAACGCGCGCGTACGTTGCGCCAGGTCGCGCAGGAATGCGAGCACGTCGTCGGGCCGCTGCGCCATTTTGGGCACCAGCGAAAGCTCCGCGTAGTTCCGGTAGCCGAGCAGCGTCGCCTCGTCATGCCGCCTCGCGAGAATGCCGGCGATCACCGGCGTGTTGTCCCACGCCTTCGAAGCGCCGAGATCGGACGCGAGGGTCGATGCGGCCCGATGCATCAGCGCGCGAAGCTCGCGGTCGTCGGCGTACTGCATGACGGGCATGTAGCAGGGGTAACGCAGCGTGAGCTGATAGCCGCTGCGGCCGGCCGCCTGCGCCGCGGCCCTCGCCGTCGCGATCACGTCGTCCGGCACGCCGACCAGCGCATTGGCATCGTCGACGTAATGCGTCCACGCGTTCTCGCTGTCGAGCACGTTGTCGTCGAACGTCGCCGACAGCTTGGCAAGCGCTTCTTGGACTTCCTTGAAGCGGGCCTTGTCCGGCGCGGACAACTCCGCGCCGCCGAGTCGAAAGTCGCGGAGCGCGTTGTCGACAACCTTGCGTCGCGCATCGTCCAGCGAGGCGAACGACTGCGACGCGGCGAGTTCGCGAAATTTCGCGAACGCGCGCGGGTCCTGCGCCATGTCCGCGTGGAACGCCGTGATTTTCGGCAGCGCGGCGTTGTACGCATCGCGGATGGCCGGCGTGTTGACGACGGCATTGAGATGCCGCACCGCACCCCACGCGCGGTCCAGGTGGTCGAACGCCGCTTCCGTCGGTTCGACCACCGAGTCCCACGTGGCAGGCGACGGATCCTCGACGACGCGTTCGACCGCCGCGCGGGCGTGGTCGATGAGGTGCTCGATCGCAAGCGCGATATGCGCGGCTTCTATCGCATCGAAGCGCGGCAGTCCGGAGAAATCGAGCAGCGGATTGTCGGTCGGATTCATCGTCGGTCCGGGCGTGGGTTGCAGGGGTTGCGCAGTGGTTGCGCAGGGGTCAGGTATCGAGGATACGCGCGGCGACAGACGCGTCGAGCGCGGCGAGATCCGGCGGCGTGCCGACGTTCGCCCAGGGCCCGTCGTAGCGTTCGCCGCTGACGATGCCCGCGTGGATCCAGCGCCGATACAGCGGCAGCATCCTGAGCGGCGCGTTGGGCGGCAGTTCATCGAACAGCGACATGTCGTAGACGCCGATGTTGCCGAACGTCAGCCGGTCCTTGTCGTCGTCGGTGACGCGGTCCGCGACGAGCGCGAAGTCGCCGGCGGCGTGATAGGGCGGATTGGGCACCATGACGAGATGCGCGCGCGGGCCGCCGCGCCGCGCCGCCATCGCGTCGACACGCGGCGCCAGCGATCCGTAATCGAACCGGGTCCAGATGTCGCCCGACACGACCAGCACCGGTGCGCGCGGCAGCAGGTGGGATGCGGTCACGATGCCACCCGCCGTTTCGAGCGGCGTGGCTTCGCGCGACCAGCGAATCCGCACGCGCCACGCGGCCCCGTCGCCGAGCGCCGCCATCAGCAGTTCCGCGTGGTGTGACGCATTGATGACGATGTCCGTGTAGCCGGCATCCACGAGCGCCTCGATCTGCCAGACGATCAGTGCCTTGTCGCCGACCGGCAGCAGCGGCTTCGGCATCGCGTCGGACAGCGGGCGCATGCGCTCGCCGCGGCCTGCTGCGAGGATCATGGCGAAGCGGTTGCCCGACGCGTTTGTCACGCGGCCTCCGCGGACGGGGCGGGCTTGCCGTGCAGCTCGTCCAGCAGCGTGGTCAGCGCATCGAGCTCGCGGTAACGGGACGACGCCGCGCGAACGTACGCCAGCACGCGCGGCATGTCGTTCACGTAGCCCGATTTTCCGTCGCGCACGTCGAGCCGCGCGAAGATGCCGAGCACCTTGAGCTGGCGCTGGATGCCCATCCACTCGAAATCACGCCAGAAATCGGCGAAATCGCCGTGCACCGGAAGGCCCGCTCGGCGCGCATGCTCCCAGTAACGGATCGACCAGTCGAGTTGCAGCGCCTCGTCCCACGCGATGTACGCGTCGCGCAGCAGCGAAACGAGATCGTAGGTGATCGGGCCGTACACGGCGTCCTGGAAATCGAGCACGCCGGGATTCGGCGACGCGACCATCAGGTTGCGCGAGTGGTAGTCGCGATGCACGAACACCCTCGGCTGCGCGAGGTTGTTGGCGATCACGGCGGCGAAAACGCCGTCGAGCGCTGCGCGTTGCGCGGCGGAGAGCGTGTGACGCAGGTGACGGGCAACGTACCACTCGGGAAAGAGATCGAGCTCGCGGCGCAGCAGCGCGTGATCGTAGGACGGGAGTTCGCCTTCGCGGGAAATCGCCTGGAAGCGCACCAGCGCATCGATCGCGTCGAGGTAGAGGGCGTCCGCATCGC
>JBDTNI010000149.1:0-5905 GCA_039933815.1 Betaproteobacteria bacterium | reverse complement strand
AGCCGTGGCTTCGCGGCTACAAGTACAACCCGACGTTCCAGTATCCGTTCGCGTACGTCGACGTCGACGGCGGCATCGCACCGTCCGCTGCGGCGACCGCGATGCCCGGCGAGACCGCCGTCTACGCGGGCGGCGCGAAGTCGACGCCGTGACGCCGCTGCCGCGACGGCGTGCGGCGTCGTCGGGCGCGTCGCTCGTCGCGGCGATCGCGATCGTCTGCACCATCGCGGCGTCGCACGCGCAACCGGCGCCGGGCGCCGGCGCGCCACTGCGCACGCTGCGCGTCGCGTTTCCCGTCGCCGAAACAGGCTTCGACCCGCAGGCGACGAGCGATCTCTATTCCGATCACGTGCAGCGCGCGATCTTCGAGACGCTCTACGGGTTCGACTACCTCGCACGACCGTACCGCCGGATACCGCGGACGGCTGCCGCGCTGCCTCAGATCGACGACGGCGGTCGCACGTGGACGATCCGCGTGCGACCCGGCATCTACTTCGCCGACGACGCCGCGTTCGGCGGCAAGCGCCGCGAGCTGACGGCCGCGGACTATATTTATTCGTGGAAGCGCCTGCTCGACCCGCGGATGCGCTCGCCGTTCTCGTGGTATCTGCAGGGCAAGGTCGTCGGAGCGGACCAGGTGATCGACGCGGCGCGCGCGAGCGGCCGGTTCGATTACGACGCGCCGATCGAAGGGCTCGTCGCCGTCGATCGGTACACGATCCGCCTCCGGTTGAACGAGCCCGACTACATCCTCTTCGGTTACCTGTGCTCGAGCCCGATGGCGGCGGTGGCGCGCGAAGTGGTCGAGCGCTACGGCGACACCAACGGCTTCACGATGGAACACCCGGTGGGCACCGGGGCGTTCATGCTGAAGTCCTGGCGCCGCGGGCAGCAGATCGTGCTCGAGGCGAACCCGAACTTCCGCGACGAACGATTTCCGCCAGCCACCGATGCCGCCGACCGCGCACGGTTCGCGGGCATCGAGGGCAAAAAACTGCCGCTCGTGGACCGCGTCGAGATCTCGGTCATGGAGGAGGCGAATCCCCGCCTGCTCGCGTTCGAGAGTCGCGCGCTCGACTACGTGAACCTGCCCCCGGAGCTGTCGGACCGGGCGCTCGAGCCGGGCGGTGCGCTGACGCCGGAGTATTCGGCGCGGGGCGTAACGCTGGCGAGGCTCACGCAACCGGCATTGCAGTACGCGTACTTCAACATGCAGGACCCCGTCATCGGCGGCTACACGAACGACAAGGTGGCGCTGCGCCGCGCGCTCGTGCTGGCATTCAACAACGACGAGCTGATCCGTGTCGTGTATCAGGGCCAGGCACTCCCGGCGACGCAGCCGATCCCGCCCGGCGTGCCCGGCCACGACGACACGCTCAACGTCGCCGTGCCGTACGATCCCGCCGCCGCGCGCGCGCTGCTCGACAAGTTCGGCTACGTCGACCGCAACGGCGACGGCTGGCGCGATCTTCCGGGCGGAAAGCCCCTCGTGCTGACGATGGCGTCGACGCCGACGACGCGCGATCGCGAGATCGACGAGATCTGGCAAAAGAATCTCCGGGCGGTCGGCATCCGCGTCGAGTTCCTGAAGCAGAAGTGGCCGGACCTGCTGAAGATGGGCAAGGCCGGCCAGTTGCAATTCTGGCGCGTGGGCTGGATCAACGCCTACGGCGAGGGCGACGCGTTCGCGCAGCTCCTCTACGGCAAGAACATCGGGCAGACGAACTACGCGCGTTTCGAGCTGCCGGCGTACGACGCGCTGTACCGCCAATCGCGCACGTTGCCCGACGGTGCCGAACGAAACCGGCTGTACCGGCGGATGTCGGAGCTCGTCGCCGCCTACAACCCGTGGGCGCTCCATGTGTACCCGGTCGAGACGACGCTGTTGCAGCCCAACGTACGCGGTTACAAGAAGAATGCGTACTGGGAGCATCCGTGGCTGTACATCGGCGTAGACCGTGCGAATCTCGCCGCGCGCTGACGGAACCGTTTCGTGGCGCGAATACGACAGGCGTGCGGCGGGGTCCGACGGACGCCGATTATTCGCGTTGCCGCACGCGGTGATCGTCGCGTACCATGTGACCATCGATTTCCGCATCACCTTCGCAGTCACGCCATGAACCGATCGACCACTGCATTCGCAAAAGTGACCCACCACGCGCAGCGCGCGCGGATGGCGTTCGCCTGCGCGCCGGTGTGCGATCCGGGCATCGGCATCGCGGTCGACCTGACGCTGCATTAGTGCCCGCGCGGAGGTCCGCCGGGAACGGCGGACTCCGACGACGGAACACTTCTTCCCTCCTCGAAGCTTCGCCGACGGTTTCAATCGGTGGCATGCGCCGTGGGCGCGCGCCAAAGGAAGCGCTGTCATGGACTTGTTCGAAAGCATCGCGCGCCTCGTGCGCCGCCCCCTGCGCGGATTGTGGCGGCTGCCCGATTTCCGTCGCCTTTGGCTGTCGCTGACGATCACGGCCTTCGGCGCGCAAGTCACCAACCTCGCGCTGCCGCTGACCGCGGCGCTGCTGCTGCACGCGACGCCGCTGCAGATGGGCGTGCTCGTCGCCCTCGAGACGCTGCCGTTCGCGCTCGTATCGCTGCACGCCGGCGTCCTGCTCGACCGCGTGCGCAAGCTGCCGATCATCATCACGTCGGACGTGAGCCGCGGACTCGCGCTGCTGGCGATACCGCTGTGCGCCTGGCGAGGGGTGCTGTCGATCGAAGTGCTCTACGCCGTCGGCTTCTTCTGCGGCGTGCAGAATGTCGTCGGCGGCGCGGCGTATCAGGTGCTGATCGCCCAGATGGCCGGCCGTGAGCGTCTGGTCGAAGCCAACGCCAAGATCACGCTGGGCGAGACGTCGTCGGCGCTGATCGGACCGGGTATCGCCGGCGCGCTGATCCAGATGCTGACCGCGCCGTTCGCCATCGTCGTCGATGCGCTGACGTTCCTCGGGTCGGCGCTGATGCTGCGCCGGTTGCACGTTCCGAACGACGTCCCCGTGGCCGCCGCCCGGCAGTCGGTGGGTCGCGAGATCCGCGAGGGCCTGTCGCTCGTCTGGAACAGTCCGACGCTGCGGTCGCTGGCGCTCGTCGCGGGCGCATGGCAGATCCTGCACCACATGCAGATCGCCGTGCTGATCCTGTTCGCGACGCGCGAACTCGGGCTGTCGGCGGGCGCCCTCGGCATCGCGTACATGGCGGGCGGTGTCGGGTGCGTGATCGCCGCGACGTTTGCGGAACGCCTGGCGCGCCGATTCGGTGTCGGCCCGCTCATCGTCTACGGCCTGTTGCTGACGGCGTTCGGCTGGCAGGCGTTCGGACTGATCCGGGGATCGACCGCCGTGGCGACGGCCGCGCTGGGCGTCGGCATGCTGCTGTTCGATTTCGGCGCGGTGCTGTGGGGCATCAGCTACCTGTCGCTCCGGCAGGCCATCACGCCCGACCGATTGCTGGGACGGATGACGGCGACGATGCGGTTCCTGGCCATCGCGGCCGCCCCGCTGGGATCGCTGGTCGGCGGCGTGCTGGCGACGGCGATCGGATTGCGCCAGACGCTGTGGGTCGTCGGCGCGCTCGGCGTGATCCTCGGCGTCGTGGCGATGCGCTGGTCGCCGGTGCGCCACCACCGGCACTTGCCTCTCGTTGCGGACCGACCTCCATCTTTGCAGCGGACTCAATTACCGGCAGGCGGTGCGAGCAACGTCAGTAGCAGTCGCGAAGCGCCTGGCTGATAAGGCTGCGGTGAGACGTCGGGTGCTTCAGTTGCTGTCGTTCGAGCGCGAATCGATTCTCCCGGCGCTGCATACTGTCGACGTCGGAGTCTTTTTCAGACTCCTTACGCCTCTCGCCACCCGTGACGCTCACGGCCTTACACTCCTGAAGAGGCGCTTCTGTACTGGCCATGGCTTGTGGTCTGTTCAAAGTCTCACAACCGGAAACCGCAACGGCCATCATGGCCAATGTCGCCATCGTTACAATCTGCATGCCCACTCCTCTTTCGACGCTGTGTGAGTTGCGAACAGTACCGCGGCTAGCTTAATCCTGCCGCCGGTCCGTGAAAAGCATCCGTTCAATCCCCTCGCTGCTGGAATGGGTAAACCGATGGCAGTCTCAGCAATCCCGTCAGTTCGTCGAGCGCCCGGCGCGACTCGTCGAGCAGCGCGGGGTCGGCGAGGTCCGCCGGCGCCAGCCGGTCGCGGTAGTGCCGGCGCACCCACGCGTCGAGTGACGCGTGGAGAGCATCGTCGAGGAAGACGCGCGCGGTCACGGCCCGGCGATCGTCCTCCGTCAGCGGCACCCGCAACCGCAGGCAGGCCGGACCGCCGCCGTTGCGCATGCTCTGCCGCAGGTCGAGCGTCAGCACCTCGGCGATCGGCGAGCCGTCGGTCACCAGCTTGCCAAGGAGCGCGGAGGCCGGCTTGCTCGCCGCGCATTCGGCCGGCGCCACGAGCAGAAAGCGCCCGTCGTCGCGCGGCAGGAGCTGGCTGTTGAAGAAATACGTGCCGACGGCTTCGGACAGCGGCAGGTCGTCGTTGGTGACAACGATCGCCGCAAACGCATCGCCGACGGCCGCGCCCAACGCGTCGATCACCGCCGGCTGATCGACGAAGGCGCGTTCGTGACACAGTAGCAGCGTGTGCTCGCCGACGGCGATGACGTCGTTATGGAAGACGCCCGCGTCGATCGCTTCGGGGCGCTGCTGCGCGAACACGACGCGCGCGGGGTCGAGGCGGTGCTGACGAGCAACGGCTTCCGACGCCTCGCGCGTCTGTCGCGCGGGAAACCGCGCCGGCGCGATGCCTGACCCGAACCCGTGCCGCCCGTAGACGAAAAAGTCGACACCGGCGCGGTCGGCGCCGGCGCCGAACCGCGTATGGTTGGCGGCCCCCTCGTCGCCGAACTGCGGTGACGACGGCAGCGGCTCGTGAACGACGAATCGCGCCGGGTCGGCGAAGATCGCGCGGAGGATTCGCGTGGTCGTCGGTGCTTCGAGTGCGCGATGGAAATGGGCGACGAGGTTTGCCGGCGTGATGTGCATGCGGCCGTCGGCGCAATCGGTCGCTGCGCTGACGGTCGCCGCGTTGGCGACCCACATCGCCGCCGCCGACGAGCACGCCGCGAGCAGCGCCGGCGCGTCGCGCGCGGCCGCCGCGATGACGTCGTGATCGCGACCGGCGAATCCCGCCGCCCGCAGCGCCCGAACGTCGGGCCGCTCGTGCGGCGGCAGCACCGCCTGGGCGAACCCTCGCGCGGCGAGCGCGCGCATTTTCGCGAGACCCTGCAGCGCCGCCTCGCGCGGATTGGCGGCCTGCATCGCGTTGCGCTCCGCGGCGAGGTTTCCCCGCGCGAGCCCCGAGTAGTTGTGCGTCGGCCCCGGCAGGCCGTCGAAATTCATCGATCGCCCGTCCCCAGCGGCACGACCCGCACGCGGTCGCCCTCGCCGACGCCGAGCGCGTCGGCGGCGTACGGCAGCAGCGGGAAGCGATCGACGCGCGCCGGCGCCGCGGTGACGATCGCCCGGAACCCGTCGAAGCGACGGTTGCAGACCAGCCACAGGATGTCGTCGGTGAGGCTGTCGGGCACCGGGTCTTCCTCGCCGAGCGTGCACGTCAGAACCGCCGAGCGGCGAACCGCGTCGATGTTGTCGCGCGCGCACTCGACGGTGGGCCCGGCGTCGAAGATGTCGACGTAGCCTTCGTACCGGAAGCCTTCCTGCTCGAGCATCGCGCGCGCCGGCGCGGTGTCCGTGTGCACGGCGCCGATCGCGTCGCGCGCCGAGGCCGGCAACAGGTTCACGTACACCGGATGCTTCGGCATCAGCTCGGCGATGAATGCCTTCTGGCCGAGGCCGGTGAGGTAGTCGGCCGTCGAGTATTCCATGGCGAAGAAATGGCGGCCGAGCCCTTCC
>JBDTNI010000148.1:0-5905 GCA_039933815.1 Betaproteobacteria bacterium | reverse complement strand
TTCGTCTGAGCACGGCGGGCGAAGCCCAGGACCGCAGGTCGCGGCGCCGTGCGACAAGAGCCCGCGCATGAGCACCGTATTGCTCAGGCTCGACGGCGTCGGCAAGGATTACGCAAAGGTCGAAACGCGTGGTGGACGATTGCGGCTCGTCTACGATCTGCTGCGCGGCCACGGTGCGGCGCATGTCTTCCGGGCTCTCGACGACGTGTCGTTCACGATGGCGCGGGGCGAGTCGCTCGGCATCATCGGCGAGAATGGCGCGGGCAAGTCGACACTGCTGAAGGTCGTCGCCGGCGTCATCAAGCCCACGCGCGGGCGCGTGACCGTCAACGGCCGCGTCGGCGCATTGCTCGAACTCGGATCGGGCTTCCATCCCGAGTACACCGGCCTCGCCAACATCGATCTCGCGGCGGCGCTGCTCGGACTGGCGCCGGCTGAACTCGGTGCGAAGCGCGACGAGATCATCGCATTCGCGGACCTCGGCGAGCACATTCACGACCCGATCAAGCAGTATTCGTCGGGAATGGTGGTTCGGCTGGGCTTCGCGGTCGCGACCGCGCTGGCGCCGGACGTGCTGATCACGGACGAAGTTCTTGCGGTGGGCGATGAATCGTTCCAGAAACGATGCATCGCGTGGATGGAACGGTATCTTGCCGATGGCGGCACGCTGCTGCTGTGCTCGCACAGCATGTATCACATCCAGAAGCTTTGCACGAATGCGCTGTGGGTGAAGGATGGATGCGTCGAGCGCTACGGCGCGGCCGCGGACGTGTGCCCCGCCTATCTCGCGTATCACGAGGAAAAGGAAGCGGGCGCGCGCAAGCCGGTCGGCGCCGATCGCGCCGCCGCCAGCGGCTGGTACGCGATCGACGCGCTGACCGTCGAACCCGCGGACACCGTCGAACAGGGCGCGACGCTGTCTGTACGCGGCGAGGTGTTCTCGCCCGACGATCGTCCCCCCGTGGTGCTGATCGGTGTCGTCCGGGCGGACGGTACGCCGGTGTATGGTGTGGCGACCGATATGGAAAATGCACCGCCGCATCGCATCGCGGAACGACGCTACGCGTTCGCGCTGTCGTTTCCGGACATCGCGCTTCTCCCCGGGCGGTATCAGCTCCGCGCGCACGCGCTCGATCCCGAGGGCGTGCGACTGTTCGACCATGTCGAACACAAGTTCACCGTCACCGGCGTCACGCGCGAGCTCGGATTCGTACGGCTCCCGCATCAGTGGCAGCCCCCGGCATGATCGCGCCGGTGCGACCGTGGTCGCGAAGCACCCGGATAAAATCACGCCATACACCCGTTGCGTGCGCCGTTGGATGACATCAAGATGAGTGCCGATCTCGAGTTCACGGGTGAACGGTACATTCCCGGGACCGCGGGTGAGATCGCGCACGAACATTGGCATCGCTACGCGTTCGCGCGGGGACTCGTCGGCGGGCGGCACGCGCTCGACGTCGCCTGCGGCGAGGGATACGGCAGCGCGTTGCTCGCGGAATCTGCGGCGCGTGTGACCGGTGTCGACATCGACGCGACCACGCTCGAGCACGCGCGCCTCGCCTACGCGCGGCGCGATAACGTCGAATTCGTCGAAGGCTCCGCGGCGGCGCTTCCGATCGGCGATGGCACCGTCGACGTCGTGGTTTCGTTCGAAACGATTGAACATCTTGCGGCAGCCGACCAGCCGGCGATGATCGGCGAATTCGCGCGCGTCCTGCGCCGGGATGGCATCGTCGTGCTGTCGTCGCCCAACCGCCCCCAGTACAGCGATGCCCGCGACTACGCGAATCCTTTCCACGTGCACGAACTCGACCGCGCGGAACTTGCGCGTCTCGTCGATCCCCATTTTCCGGCGCAGCGCTGGTACCGTCAGCATCGGTATCTCGGATCCGCGCTGTGGTGCGAGGACGGCAGCGGCGCGTTCGACGCGTGCGTCGGCGATGCGTCCAGCGCGACGGCCGCGCCGCTGCCCGAAGCGATGTATTTCGTCGTCATCGCGGCGCGAACCGCCGATGCGCTTCCGGTGTCGTACCCGTCGCTCTCGCTGTTCACCGATGGCGATGATGCCGAGCTCAAGCGCGTCGATCACGAGATCCGTGAGGCGATGCGGCTCGACGGCCTCCTGCGCATCCGGGATGCCGAATTGCGCGACCAGGTGCGTCATTCGAACGAGTTGCAGGCGATGGTCGTGCATCGAGACCACGTGATTGCCGAACACGCGGCGACCGAGGCGGCGCTGTGTGGCGAGCTCGAAAACGGACGCCAGGTGCTCGCCGCGGTGAACGCCGAGAACGAGCAGATGCAGCTGCAGATCGATGCGCAGCAGCGTTTGATCGTGTACCGCGCCAGCGTCCGCTGGTGGCTGTGGTTGCCCCTCGTGCGCGTCAAGCGTCTATGGGATCGGATCCGACCCGCGTAACGCCGGCGATGCCGGCGAAGTCCGTCGATGTCGTCGTCCCGATCTATAACGCGCCGGAGGACGTCCGGCGCTGTGTCGCGAGCGTGCTTGCGTGCACGGCCGGCGATTTCCGGCTGCTGCTGATCGACGACGCGTCGACCGATACCGCGGTACGTGACGTGCTGCGCGAGGTCGAGCGGCTCGGCGACCGGAGGATCGAGCTGCTTAGCAACGAGCGCAATCTCGGTTTCACCGGCACGGCGAACCGCGGCATGCGGCATTCGGCGTCGGATGTCGTGCTGCTCAATTCCGACACGGTCGTGACGCAGGGATGGCTCGAGGCGCTGACGCAATGCGCGGCGAGCGACCCTCGAATCGCGACCGTCACGCCGTTCTCGAACAACGCCGAGATCTGCTCGTTCCCGTTGTTTTGCGAGGACAACGGCTGGGTACTCGACGACGATCCGGAGGCGAAACGGCGCGCGCTCGCCGCGGCCGCCGTGCCCACGTATCCCGACGTGCCGACGGGGGTCGGGTTCTGCATGTTCGTTCGCCGTGCCGCGATCGACGAGCTCGGAACGTTCGACCTCGCGTTCGGTGCGGGCTACGGTGAGGAGAACGACTTCTGTCTGCGGGCCGCGTTCGCGGGTTGGCGCAACGTGCTCGCCGACGACGCATTCGTCGTGCACGTCGGGGCGCGGTCGTTCGAAGGGCGCAAGCTCGAGCTCGGCCGCCGCAATCTCGAACGGCTGCTCGAGCGGCATCCGCACTACGCCGAAATGGTGCAGCGCTACATCGCCGCCGATCCGCTGCGCGCGATCCGGCAGGCGGCCGAAGTGCGACTCGATTTCGAATCGGGCATTCGTGGCGTACTGCACGTCATCCATCATCACGGCGGTGGGACGGAGACGCACGTGCGCGAGCTGATCGCCGCGTCGAGCGATCGGTGGCGCCATTATCTTGCCGTCGCGGTGGGCGAGCGCTGGCAGGTGGAAGCGCATCGACCGGGCGCGCCCGTCATCACATTCACCTTCGCGCGCATGGCGGGCGAATCGTGGCGCGAGTTCGTGCACGGACTCGTCGCGACGTTGCGCGTTTCGCTCGTGCATCTGCACAACATATCCGGCTGCCGGGAAGGCCTTCTCGACGCACTGTCGGACGGCACGCTTGCGTTCGGCTACACGCTTCACGACCTCAACTTTGCGTGCCCGACGATCACGTTCCTCGATCCTCAGGGACGCTACTGCGGCGGCGTGACCGATGCCGTGGCGTGCCAGGCCTGCGTGCAGGCCCAGCCGGCGTTCCGCGGGATCGACGTTGGCGGCTGGCGACATCGCCATGCGTCGCTCGTGGCACGCGCTGCATTTGTCATTGCGCCGACACGCTGGACCGCATCGATGTTCGGGCGCTATTTCGGCGACCGGCCGGTTCGGGTCATCGCACACGGAACGCCGCCCGCCCCGTCCGTCCGGCGGCCCGGGTTGAGAATCGGTGTACTGATGCCCGACGATGGCATACCGGTCGTGGCGGCGGTGGGTGCCATCGGTCCCGACAAGGGTGCGCGCCGGATCGAAGCGCTCGTCGCCGCGATGCGCGCGCTCGATGTTCCAGTGCGAATCGTCGTCATCGGCTATCTCGACATCGAACGCGGCCCGTGGCAGGCCGATGATGCTCGTCTCACCGTGCATGGGCGCTACGACTCGCGCGATCTGGCCGAGCTGCTTCGGCACTACGGTGCGCGATTCGTGCTGTTTCCTTCCGCCGGCCCCGAAACGTTCAGCTACACGCTATCGGAGGCTTGGAGCGCAGGTGTTCCGGCGCTCGTTCCGCCGATCGGCGCGCTGGCCGAACGCGTGCTCGAAACGCGCGCCGGTTGGCTTCTGACCGACGCCGAATGGCGCGACGCTCCGACGATGCTGGCGCGCGTCGTCGATCTTGCCTCGGATGCAGCGGAGCAGACGCGCTTCGACGCGGCCGCGAACGCCCGCGCCGTACTGCACTCCACGCCCGAGCGGATGGCCGAGGAAACGCTGCGGTGCTACGAGTCGGCGTCGGGTCCCGGCGACGCCGCCACCGCTCGATGCTTCACGAACCGGCGCGTGCGCGACGCGCTCGGCTACAGCGACTGGACACCACCCCGGGCGGCACCCGCGGCCGCGGCCGCGGTCGCCGATGCTCTCCTCGCAGCGGATCTCGCGCCGCCGGGCCTGATGTCGCGCTTTGCGCGCCGGGCGCTCGCGATGCGCGGGACGGCGGTCGGGCGCGTCATCTACCGGATGACGCCGTCGCCGGTGATCGACGCGCTGAAGGCGCGCCTGGATGGCTGATGCGGCGGTGGGGTTTCGATGACGGCGGCGCACTATGCGGACTGGCTCGCTCGCGGCCGGGCCCACCAGCAGGCGGGCAGGATCATCGATGCGCTGCTGTGCTACCGGCAGGCGCTGCAGCAGGATGCGACAGGTCTCGACGCGCGGTTCCACGCGGGCGAAATCGCATGGCGCCTCGGCGATCCCGACGGTGCGATCACCGCGTGGCAAGCCGCGACCGGAATTGCGCCCGATCACGTGCCAAGCCTGCATGCGCTCGCCGACGCGTTCACTGCAACCGGTCGATTCGACGCGGCCCGCGAGGTGGTCGGCCGGGTGCTCGAGCGCAGGCCCGGCGAGGCGAGAGCGGCTCCGTTGTCCGTGTTGCTGAAATTCGTGGCCGGTGAACCGTTCGACGACGGCGCGCTCGCGGACGCCGTGGCGCACAGCGCCTCGCTGCCCACCAGCCTTGTCGCCGCCGTCCTTGCGCAGATCGCGACCGACGCGCGCAAACGATATCCGGTCGCGTCGGAGCGGCTCGCCGAGGCAGCCGCGACGATTCCCGTGCCGCCGACCGGCATCGACGCGTTGCGCGGGATCGCACTCGCGCTCCACGGCGCAGGCCTGCACGAGGCGTCCGAGGCATTCGCCGCTCAGTACGCCCGTGCGTGCGCGTGGCTGGCGCGGCTGGCGATGCCGCTGTTGTGGCCGAGGCGAACCGCAGGTGTCGAACTGCGAATCGGCGTGCTCGCGCGGACTGACGAGCATGCGCGCGTGGAGGTCGTCGCGAGCGCTGCGCGCAACAAGGGCGGATGCGCGTTGACAGTGTTCGATCGAGGCAGCCCCGGAGGCGGCGCCGAGGCGAGTGCGCAGGGCGCGCAAGCAGGTCCCGACGATGCCGAATTCTCGGCACGAGCGATCGCCGTCCGCGACCTCGACGTGCTGATCGACGTATCGGGGATGCGCGCGCGGAACGGCGTACTGCTCGCGCGCCGTCCCGCGCGGTCGCTGTGGGCCATCCGGTTCGAAGGTGTCCCCGTCGCCGCCGCGCTCTACGACCGCGTATTCGAGGCCGCGCGCGGCAGTCAGGTTCTGAGCGATGCGCTCGACGAAGCGCTCGATGACGCCGAACGCGTTTCACGCGCGCAGCCGGCGACCGTCGAGGACGCGGCGACGCTGGCGGCGTGGCGCGATGAAGCCG
>JBDTNI010000147.1:0-5981 GCA_039933815.1 Betaproteobacteria bacterium | reverse complement strand
TGCCGGTGCCGTGGCCGTTGCGGTGGCCCCGCCTTTCGTGCGCGCGGGGCAGAAGGTCGGGCGCAACGATCCGTGCCCCTGCGGATCGGGCAAGAAATACAAGCAGTGTCACGGTCGGCTCGGCTGACACGCGCGTGACGCGCGTCCCGCTGCGCCGGTCGTCGCGGCTTTCCGCTCACCGACTGATGCGCGAGCCGGTTACCCATGCCCGTCAACTACACGCCGCCGACCGCTGATTCGCTGCTACCCGTGCCGGGCATCGCGCTCGGGACGGCTGCTGCGAAGGTGAAGAACTGGGACCGCGACGACGTGCTGGTGGTCGTCGCCGGCGAGGGAAGCGTTGCGAGCGGCGTTTTCACGCAGAACCGGTTCTGCGCGGCGCCGGTTGTCCTGTGCCGCGAGCACCTCCGGGTCGCCCGCGGGTGCGGCAAGGGGTTTCGCGCGCTGGTCGTCAACGCCGGCAACGCGAACGCCGGCACCGGTGACGCCGGGTTGGACGCTGCGCGCGCGACCTGCGCGTCGGCGGCGAAGCTCATCGGCTGCGACGCAGTCGAGATCCTGCCGTTCTCCACGGGTGTCATCATGGAGCCGCTGCCGGTCGAACGGATTGTCGGCGGCCTGCCCGCGGCGTTCGCCGGTGCGCGCGCGGACGGCTGGCTCGCGGCGTCGCGCGCGATCATGACCACCGATACGGTGCCGAAAGGCGCGTCGCGCCGCATCCGGATCGACGGCGTCGATATCACGGTCACCGGCATCGCCAAGGGCGCCGGCATGATCCATCCGGACATGGCGACGATGCTCGCGTTCATGGCCACCGATGCGCCGATCGACGGCCCCGTGCTCGATACGCTCGCGCGCGAGATTGCCGACGTCTCATTCAACGGTGCGACGGTTGACGGCGACACGTCGACCAACGACAGCTTCGTCGTCGCCGCCACCGGACGTGCGGCGATTCCGCGCTTCGAGCGCATCGACGATCCCCGCCTCCAGGCGCTGCGCGCCGCGCTCGAGGGCGTGGCCGTCGAGCTCGCGCAGGCCATCGTTCGCGACGGCGAGGGCGCGACGAAGTTCATCGCCATTCGCGTCGACGGCGGTCGCGACGTTGCCGAGTGCCGCCGTGTCGCGTTCGGCATCGCGCATTCGCCGCTCGTCAAGACGGCGTTCTTTGCGTCGGACCCCAACCTCGGCCGCATCGTCTGCGCGATCGGCAACGCCGGTGGCCCGGACCTCGATCCCGCCGGCGTGTCATTCTGGCTCGACGACGTGCCCGTCGTCGAGCGCGGCGGCCGCTCGCCGGCGTACACCGAAGCGCAGGGCCAGCAGGTGATGGATCAGGCCGAGATCACTGTCCGCGTGGACCTCGGGCGCGGCGGCGCGCGCGCGACGGTATGGACCTGCGACTTCTCGCACGAGTACGTGACCATCAACGCCGACTACCGGTCCTGATGAACGACGAGATCAAAGCGCTGATCGCGCGCGCCGAGTCGCTGCTTGGGCGCATCGAGCAGCGTTTTCCAGCGGCGTCCGCGGATCCCGACTGGTCGCGGGTGACGGCGGCGCGCTGGCGCACGCGCAATGGCACGGGCCACCTGCAGCCCGTGGCCCAACCGCACGCGATCGAATTGTCGGACCTCGTCGCGATCGAGCCGCAGAAACGCATCGTGGACCGCAACACGCGCCAATTCCTCGCCGGACTGCCGTCGAACAACGTGCTGCTGACCGGTTCCCGCGGAACGGGCAAGTCGTCGCTCGTGAAGGCGATGCTCGCGCGTTATCACGCCGAGGGACTTCGGCTCGTCGAAGTCGACAAGGCCGAACTGATCGACCTGCCCGACATCGCCGAGCGGCTCGCCTCCTCGCCGTGCCGCTTCATCGTCTTCTGCGATGACCTGACGTTCGACGCGGGTGAGGCGGGTTACAAGGCGCTGAAGGTGATGCTCGACGGCTCGATCGCGGGCGGCGCCACGAACGTCGTCATCTACGCGACGTCGAATCGGCGCCATCTGATGCCCGAATATTTCTCCGAGAATCTCGAGACGCGACATGCCGGTGACGAGGTTCATCCGGGCGAGTCGGTCGAGGACAAGATCTCGCTGTCCGAGCGTTTCGGACTCTGGGTGTCGTTCTATCCGTTCGCGCAGGCCGACTACCTTGCCGCGGTGCGCGGATGGCTCGCGCATCTCGGCGTCGCCACGCCGACGGGCGAGCGCGAAGCCGAAGCGTTCACGCGCGAGGCGCTGCAGTTCGCGTTGCAGCGCGGCTCGCGCAGCGGGCGCGTCGCGTGGCAATTCGCGCGCGACTGGGCGGGCAATTCGGCGCTGCCCCCGCGGGCTTGAGCGCGCTCGTCCAGGTCGCTGCTGCCGTCATCCTGAGGGCGGACGGTGCCGTGCTTCTCGCGCAGCGCCCGCCAGGGAAGCCTTACGCGGGGTACTGGGAGTTTCCGGGCGGCAAGCTCGAGGCGGACGAAACGCCCGCACAAGCGCTGGCGCGCGAGCTGCACGAAGAGTTGGGCATCGTCGTCAGGCAAGCCGCCCCGTGGCTCGTGCAGGACTTCACCTATCCGCACGCTCGCGTCGTGCGTCATTTCTTCCGCGTCCATGCGTTCGAGGGCCACCCTACCGGTCGCGACGGCCAGGCGATCGCGTGGCAGGATCCGTCGGCGATCGACGTCGCGCCGCTGCTGCCGGCCAACACGCGCGTGCTCGACGCGCTTCGCCTTCCCACGCGTTACGCGATCACGTGCGAAAGCGACCTCGGCGAGTCGACGTTCGCCGACCGCGCCGGGCGCGCGCTCGCGGCAGGCGTCCGGTTGATTCAGGTGCGGGAGCCGGAGCTCGCCGCACGCGATGCGCTCGCGCGCCGGCTCGAGCGTGTCGCCGTCACCTTCGGCGCGCGAATCCTGTTGAACGGCACCGCGGACTCGGCGCGCGCGCTCGGCTGCGCAGGCGTGCACTGGACATCGCGGCGGCTGATGGACGCCCCGTCGCGACCGAACGACCTGATGGTCGCCGCGTCCTGTCACTCGCGCGCGGAGCTCGATCGCGCCTCGGCGATCGGCGTGGATTTCGCCGTCCTGGGTCCCGTCGTCGATACGCCGACGCATCCCGGGGCAACCGCGCTCGGATGGCCGGGTTTCGCGGCGATCATCGAAGGCACGCGCGTCCCGGTGTTCGCACTCGGCGGATTGCAGGACGCCGATCTCGAGGCGGCGATCGCGTACGGCGCGCACGGAATCGCCATGCGCCGACACGCGTGGCCGCCGTCGTGATGCCTACGCGTCGGGTTCGACCGGCGGCGACGCCGCGGCGTCGGGGGACTCGTCGGTCCGCACGCGGTAGCGTTCGCTCGCCCACGCGCCGAGGTCGATCATCTTGCAGCGCTCGGAGCAGAACGGCCGCCATTTCGATTCGGGAGTCCAGGCGACGGGCGTCCCGCAATGCGGGCACTTCACGACGGCAGGCAGGCGAGTCATCGGTCACGCGCACCAAAAGCGACAGCGTACCGCAGCCGCGACCGGCGACGCCCGATCATTCGAACAGCGGCGCGGTAACGTGGCCGGGGTCCGGCTTATGCGCGGCCGCGGCCGCGGCCGCCGCGGCCGCGGGAACGAGATTGCCCACCCGAACGCCGATGAGGCGCAGGCGCCGGACAAGATCGACACGCTTCAGGCAATCACCGGCCGCGCGACGGATTTCGTCGGCGTCCTGCGTCGGCACGTCGATCGTCTGGACACGCGTCACCGTGGCGAACGTGTCGTAGCGCAACTTGATGCCGATCGATCGGCCGGCGTAGCCCTTGCGACGCAGGTCGTCGCCGACGCCTTCACACAGCGACGTGAAGATCGACGACAGCTGCGCCCGATCGCGCGTCGCGGAGAGGTCGCGATCGAACGTCGTCTCGCGGCTGATCGACTGCGGCTCGCTGTGCGTGACCACGGTGCGCGCGTCGCGCCCGTGCGCGGCGTCCAGCATCCAGGCGCCCTGCGCGCGGCCGAAATGCTCGACGAGCAGCGCTGCGTCTGCCCGCGCCAGATCGCCGATGGTCCTGATGCCGAGCGTCTCGAGCCGCGCCGCCGACTTCGGACCGATGCCGTTGATCGTGCGCGCCGGCAGCGGCCAGATCCGTCGATGGACATCCCCGTCGCCGATGATCGTCAGCCCGTCGGGTTTGTCGAGGTCTGACGCGATCTTGGCGAGCAGCTTGTTCGGCGCGAGTCCGATCGAGCACGTCAATCCCGTCGCTTCGCGCACGGCATCCTTGATCGATTGCCCGAGCGTACGCAGCGCCGCCACCGATCCGTCGGCGGCGGCCGGCGTGCCGGCAAGGTCGACGTAGATCTCGTCGATGCCCCGGTCCTCGATCCTCGGTTCGATGCGCCGTACGGCGGCCTTGAAGAGCCTCGAATAATGGCGATAGGCATCGAAGTCGACCGGCAGCAGCACGGCGTCGGGCGCGAGCGCAGCCGCCTTCATCATGCCCATTGCCGATCGCAGGCCGAGCGCGCGCGCCTCGTATGTTGCCGTCGTGATGACGCCTCGGCCCACGTAACCGCGCAACGTCGTGAACGTCCGCACGACGTTTTGCGTCAGCGGATCGACGTACTCCGCGGGCTGGTGGCGACGGCCGCCGCCGATGACCACCGGTTGTTCGCGCAACTCGGGATAGCGAAGCAACTCGACCGACGCGTAGAACGCATCCATGTCGACGTGTGCGATCAGCGATCCGCAATCAGCCACGCCCGACCCGGGATTGCGTTGCGGTGCGCGAACCCACCGGCGTCGGCATCCGGCGCGCAGTCGCTCAATGGGAGACCGCCACCCCCGGCTCGTCGTTGTCCCGGCGGTTGATTCGCTTGCGCCGCCGCCACGCGAGCAACGTGCGCTTGAGATTCAACGTCGCCGCAACGTAATAGACGAGCTTGAATTTCCACAGCGCGCGCCACATCGGCGTTGCGCCGAAAATGTCGCCGGCAAGCAGCGACACCACGGCCTCCTTCATCCGCCAGCGATTCGCCGGTGCCATGAACAGGTCACGCATCGCAGGGTTGGTTACGCGGTAGATGAACCACGAGAATTCCCGCGGCCCGTGTTTCATCACCTTGTCGAAGCGGGCGAACGCGGCGCGGGCAGCGCTCGGGTGCCGGAGGCGGGCATCCACCGCGTCCGCGCCGACAAAGGCGCTGTTCATCGCGAGCAGCACGCCGGACGAGAAAACCGGATCGATGAATGTGTACGCGTCGCCGAGAAGCAGGTAGCCCGGTCCGTGCGTCCTGTCGCAGGCATAGGAGAAATTGCCGGTCGCCTCGACGTCGGACACGAGCGTCGCTTCTTGCAAACGCTCCTGAAGACGGGGACATAGCGCGATCGTGTCGAGGAAGAACTGCCGTGGCGAGCGCTTGCCGCGCGTCTTCATAAAGTACGGCCACGATACTGCGCCGATGCTCGTCGTGCCATCGAGCAGCGGAATGAACCAGAACCAGCCGTGGTCGAACCAGAACACGGTGATGTTGCCTTCCGCGTCGCCAGTGTGACGAATCGCACCGCTGAAGTGCCCGTACATCGCGGCGCTGTTGTGGTGCCGGTTGCGCCGCTTCGCCTTCATGCGGTTGCCCAGAAACGTATCGCGGCCCGATGCGTCGATGACGAACCGGGCTCGCCACGACTGCGCGCTGCCGTCGCCGTTAAACGCCTGGACGGTTGCACCGGCGGCGTCGAACGCGACGTCGCGCACCCGGCAGTCCTCGATGACCGTGGCGCCTTTCGCCGCGGCGTTGCGGATCAGGATCTCGTCGAATTCGGAGCGCCGGACCTGATAGGCGTGGGGCATCGACTTGTCCCATGCGTCGCAGAAGTTGAACACCTGTTTCGATTCGTGCCAAGGGGACACGAACTCTGCGCCGGGCTTCACCATGCCGATTGCGCGAATCTGGTCCTCCAGTCCCAGCTTCCGAAACAGCGGCAGGTTGGCGGGCAGCAGCGATT
>JBDTNI010000146.1:0-5993 GCA_039933815.1 Betaproteobacteria bacterium | reverse complement strand
GCGACGTCGGCAGTTGTGCAGTGAGGCCGAGGCTATGAGCACGGCGGGCGAGCCGAAGGCGAGCCGAGCCCCGAAGGGGCCGACGCCGTGCGAGTCGCGCGAGGCCGACGCGAGAACGCTGCGACGTCGGCAGTTGTGCAGTGAGGCCGAGGCTATGAGCACGGCGGGCGAGCCGTGATCGTCGTGACAGGCGCGCACGGGTTCATCGGTCACGCATTCTGCCGCCGCGCGGTGCAGACCGGACTTGTCGTGCGGCGTATCGTGCGCGTCGCCGCCGACGATGGCGAAGTCGCCGTCGACCTCGCCGGTGCGGGTCCCGAAGCGCTCGTGCCGCTGCTCGCGGGTGCCGACGCCGTCGTTCATCTGGCCGGCCGCGCGCATCGCCCGGGCGAAACCGGCCCGGCGTTCGACCGCATCTACGGCGCCGCGAACGAACGCGCCACGCGCGTGCTTGGGCGCGCGGCGGTGGTCGCCGGCGTGCGCCGTTTCGTTTTCGCCAGTACCGTCAAGGTGAACGGCGAGTCGACGCCTCCGCACGGGGCGTTCCGGCCGACGGATAAGCCGGCTCCCGGCGATGCCTACGCCTGCAGCAAGCACGCGGCCGAGGTGGCGCTGCTCGACGCGGTACGCGCCAGCGCGACGACAGCGATCGTGTTGCGGCTGCCGCTCGTGTATGGGCCGGGTGCCAAAGGAAATTTTCGTGCGCTCATCGATGCGGTGCGCGCGGGGCGGTGGCTGCCGCTCGGTGCCGTCGACAACCGCCGTTCGCTGGTCGGCATCGACAACCTCGTCGACGCGATCGCCGCCGCCGTGGCCGCGCCGGTGGAGGCGCAGGGAGTTCACTTCGTCGCCGATGCGAACAGCGTGTCCACGCCGGCGCTCGTTCGCGCAATCGCGGCGGCGCTCGGTGTGTCGCCCCGGATGGCGGCGGTTCCGGTCCCGCTGCTGCGGCTCGCCGCTTCGGTGATCGGGCGCCGCGGCGCCGTCGATCGGCTGACACGATCGCTAGAGGTCGATGCGTCGTCGTTCGCGTCCGCTACCGACTGGCGGCCGCGCGCATTCGCGATCGATGCGGCGGCGGTGGCGCGCGAACGCTAGTGTCCCCGTGCGCCAGCCTATAATCGCAGGTCGACCCCAGACGGAAAACGACGATCGAATCCCCCCCGAAATCCCGTTCCCGCGCCGGCGGGCGTCGCCCGGACGAATTGCGTGCGCTGACGATCACCCGCCATTTCACGACGCATGCCGAAGGGTCCGTCCTCATCGAGGCGGGCGGCACGCGCGTGCTGTGCACGGCGAGCGTAGAGGAAGGCGTTCCACCGTTCCTGAAAGGGAAGGGTCAGGGGTGGCTGACCGCCGAATACGGCATGTTGCCCCGCGCGACGAACACGCGCACGCGCCGCGAGGCGGCCGAAGGCAAGCAGTCGGGACGCACACAGGAGATCCAGCGGCTCATCGGTCGCTCGCTTCGCGCGGTCGTCGACCTGTCCGCGCTTGGAGAACGGACGATCCGCATCGACTGCGACGTGCTGCAGGCTGATGGCGGCACGCGTTGCGCGTCGATTACCGGCGCCTTCATCGCGCTCGCGGACGCCGTGGCATGGTGCAAGGCGCGGCGGGGGCTGGCCTCGGACCCGCTGCGGGACCACGTCGCCGCCGTCTCGGTGGGCGTGGTCGACGGCGTCGTGCTGCTCGATCTCGACTATGTCGAGGACTTCGGCTGCGACACCGACATGAATGTCGTGATGGTCGGTCAGGGCGGACTCGTCGAGGTCCAGGGGACGGCGGAGCGCAAGCCGTTTTCGCGCGGCGAATTCGACACGCTTCTGACACTGGCCGCGCACGGCATCGCAAGGCTGCACGAGGCGCAGCGCGCAGCGCTCGAATCGTGAACGCGCAGCTCGTGCTGGCGTCGGGCAACGCCGGCAAGTTGCGCGAATTTCGCCGGTTGCTCGGGCCCCTCGGCTTTGCGCTCGTTGCGCAATCCGAGCTCGGCATCGGCGAGGCGAAAGAGCCCCATCCGACGTTCGTCGAGAATGCGCTCGCCAAGGCACGTCACGCGAGCGCGTCCAGCGGCCTCCCGGCACTCGCGGACGACTCCGGCATCTGCGTCGATGCGCTTGGCGGCGCACCCGGCGTGCGCAGTGCGCGTTTCGCGGGCGAACCGGCGTCCGATACCCGCAACAACGCCGCGCTCGTGGCGGCGCTGCGCGGGATCGGTGACCGGCGTGCGCATTACTATTGCGTGCTGGTGCTGATTCGCGACGCGGCGGATCCGCAGCCGGTGATCGCCGAGGGTGTCTGGCATGGCCGCGTGATCGACACGCCGCGAGGAGACGGCGGATTCGGATACGACCCGTATTTCCAGGACGTCCAGACGGGCCTCACCGGCGCCGAGTTGCCGCTCGAGCGCAAGAATGCGCTGTCCCATCGTGGGCAGGCGATGCGCAGCCTGATCGCGCGGATCGCCCCCGACGCGAAGCGATGACAGACGCTGATTCCGACCGGAGCGAAAACGTCGTCGCGACCGTACCGCTCGACGCGATGTCGCGACCCCGCTTCACGGCGTTGCCGCCGCTCGCGCTCTACGTTCACCTTCCGTGGTGCGTGCGCAAATGTCCGTACTGCGACTTCAACTCCCACCAGGCGCCGGATGAGCTGCCGGAGTCGGCGTACGTCGATGCGCTCGTCGACGATCTCGAGCGAGCGTTGCCGGCGATCTGGGGACGCAAGGTGGTCACCGTGTTCATCGGCGGCGGCACGCCGAGTCTTTTCTCCGACGCGGCGATCGATCGGTTGCTGTCGGCGATCCGTGCACGCGTTCCGCTCCTGCCCGATGCCGAAGTAACGCTGGAGGCCAATCCGGGAACGTTCGAGCGCAACCGGTTCGCCGGTTATTTCGCCGCGGGGGTGAACCGCCTGTCGATCGGCATCCAGAGTTTCGACGACCGACACCTCCACGCGCTCGGACGCGTCCACGACGGCGACGAGGCGCGCCGCGCCGCCGAATCCGCCGTGATGATCTTTGGCAACGTGAACCTGGACCTGATGTTCGCGCTGCCGTCGCAGACGGCGAACGCTGCGGCGCGTGACGTTGCGGTCGCGCTGCAGTTTGCGCCGGCCCATCTGTCGCTGTATCACCTGACACTCGAGCCGAACACGCATTTCCATCGTTACCCGCCGACGCTGCCCGACGACGATACCGCGGCCGACATCGAAGACGCCGTCCGTGGCGCCGCGGACGCCGCGGGCTACGTGCATTACGAAACGTCGGCGCACGCGTTGCCCGGTCGCGAATGTCGGCACAACGTCAATTACTGGCGCTTCGGCGATTATCTGGGCATCGGCGCCGGCGCCCATTCGAAGCTTTCATTTCCGGATCGCGTCGTGCGGCAGGTGCGATGGAAGCACCCGCAGCGCTACCTCGATGCGGCCGCCGACGGCATATTCCTGCAGGACGAAGCCGCGATCGACCGCCACGACCTGCCGTTCGAGTTCATGTTGAATGCGCTGCGGCTGTCAGCCGGCGTGCCCGCGTCGATGTATGCCGAGCGTACGGGGATGCCACTGGCGAGCGTGTCGAGCCTGGTACAGCAGGCGGTAGCCAGAGGACTTCTGGAGGACGATCCCCTGGTGCTCAAACCGACGCCGCTGGGGAGACGATTCCAGAACGATCTGCAGGCCATCTTCCTGCCGACGGCGGACCGTGCGTCCGCGCGGCGGTCGGTCGCTGACCGCGTCCCCGCGGTGATTCCCATCGCCGTGCACCGATGAAACGCGTCACCAAGCCCGGCGTGCCCAAGCCCCGCAATCCGGTCGCACGTTCGCCGTTGCTCGGCAAGGGCGGGCCGCACGGCAAGTCGCACGGCGCGCGCCGACGCGAGGCGAAGGTCGCACTCGACGGCGCGCGAAGCGATCCCGAAACCTTCGACAAGTCATGACGCTGTCGCGCCGCGATCTCGAGGAAGGCCGCATGCGCGAGGTGTACGTGGAGGCGCTTGCGGAAGGTCACGCGCTCACCGACGAACAGCTGTCGGCATCGCTCACGGCCACGCTCGGTTCACGGCCGAAGGGCGCCGGGTGGTGGGTATTCGCCTACGGATCGCTGCTGTGGAACCCGCTGTTTCCATTCGCCGAGTCGCGCCGCGCCTCCGTGCACGGGCTGCATCGCCGATTCTGCCTGTGGTCGCTCGCATCGCGCGGACAGCCGCATGCGCCGGGGCTGGTGCTCGGCCTCGATCGGGGCGGGTCATGCCGCGGTGTCGTGTATCGGATTCCGGCACCGTGCGCGCTCGACGAGCTGCACCTGCTGTGGCGGCGCGAAATGGTGACGGGCGCCTATTCGCCGCGCTGGCTGCACGTCGATTGCGAGGGACGCCCGCAGGTGGCGCTCGGCTTTGTCGTCCGACGACGGCATGCGCAGTACGCGCGCAAGCTCACGATCGACGCGCAGGCTGACGTCATTGCGCACGCCAGCGGCGCGTTCGGTTCGTCCGCGGATTATCTCGAGCGGACCCGGGTGTCGCTCGCGACGCACGGCATCGTCGACGGCTATCTCGAGGATCTCGCGGCGCGCGTCGCATCGTTCGGCGGCGCGAGCGCGATCGAGGTGCACGTTCCTGCCGGCGTGCAGGCGGCGAACGAGCCGGACGAATGACGCGCGCCGCAACGCCGGAACGCGCGCGGTTACAGCGCGATGTGCCGGCCGCCGTCGACGCTGATCGTGTCGCCGGTGACATACGGCGCGTCCGCGATCAGGTAGTGGACTGCCTTGGCGATGTCGTCGGGGGTTCCCTCGCGCTTCAGCGGCGTGTGCGAGATGATCCGCTGCCGCGCGATCTCGTCGAACACATCCTCGTCCGGCCACAGGATCGGACCGGGCGCAACGGCGTTAACGCGTACGTCCGGCGCGAGCTCGCGCGCGAGCGATCGCGTGAGGCCGACGAGCCCTGCTTTCGCCACCGAGTAGACGACGTAGCTCTTCAGTGGTCGTTCGGCGTGGATATCGGTGATGTTGACGATCGAACCCTGCGTCTTGCGCAGCGCCGTCGCCGCTGCCTGCGCCAGGAACAGCGGCGCCTGGAGGTTGGTGCCGATCAGGTCGTTCCAGTCGGCAACGGCGATGTCGCCGACGGCGGTCGGATAGAAGGTCGACGCGTTGTTGACGAGCGCATCCAGCCTGCCGAACGTCTGCACCGTCTGCTCGACGAGCGACGGCAGCTTCGCCACATCGAGCAGGTCGGCCTGGATCAGCGCCACCGAATTGGCGCGCAGGTGATTGAGCTCGTTCTGCAGCAGCCGCGCTTCGCCGGCGGATGCGCGGTAGTGAAGCATGACCGACGCGCCGGCCTTGTGCAGCCGCCGGCAGATCGCGGCGCCGACGCGCTTGGCCCCGCCGGTGATCAAGACGATCCTGCCTTCCAAGCCGCACCCTTCGCGATCGGTCCGCTGAGTAGACTCGATCAATCTAGCACAGTCGGCTACGCCGTGCGAACGCAGGACGGACGGCGCTGAGCGCGTACGACGCACCGTTTCCCGAGCCGGCCGCCGAGGCGCGCGAGCACAGCGCGCGCGTGGTCGAGCACATCCGCGCCGAGATCGTGCGCGCCGGCGGCTTCATCACGTTCGCGCGTTACATGGAGCTCGCGCTGTACGCGCCGGCGCTTGGCTACTACGTCGCCGGCACGCGCAAGTTCGGAAGCGACGGCGATTTCGTGACGGCGCCCGAGCTCACGCCGCTGTATGGCGCCGCCCTCGCGCGCCAGGTGGAGGCGATCCTCGCAACGACCGCGGACCGCGAGGTCGTCGAACTCGGCGCGGGCAGTGCTGCGCTCGCGACGTCGTTGCTGGTGGAACTCGCGTCGCGCGGCGCGTCGCCGGCGCGCTATCGAATACTGGAAATCAGTCCCGAGCTGAAGTCACGCCAGGCGGCGGCCTTGGCCGCGGCCGGCGTCGCCGAGCGCACGCGTATCGAGTGGATCGATCGCGTGCCG
>JBDTNI010000145.1:0-5994 GCA_039933815.1 Betaproteobacteria bacterium | reverse complement strand
CTCGTCAATCCATCGCCCCCAAAAAATCCGCCTTCCCCAGCGGCACGCCGTTGTGGCGGAGGATGTCGTAGGCGGTGGCCACGTGGAAGTAAACGTTCGGCACCGCGAACTGCAGCAAGTAGTTCGTGCCCGTGAACGTGTGCGGCTCGCCGCGGACCGGACGCGTGATCGAGCGAGCCGTGGCGCCTTCGAAGGCCGACTTGTCGAGCTTCGCCATGTCGTCGACGGCGCGCTGGATCCTCGCCGTCAGGTCGTCGAAGGTCTTCTCGTTGTCGTCGTACTTGCCGGGTTCCGCGCCCGCGAGGCGCGCGGTCGCGCTGCGCGCGATGTCGGTGGCGATCTGCACCTGCGCCGACAGCGGCAGCATGTCGGGATAGAGCCGCGACCCGATCAGCACGGCGTCCTCGATCTTGTGTTCGGCCGCATGCGCCTTGGCTTTCTCTAGGCAGGCCTTGAGGTTCGACAGCGATTTGATGAAGGCGGTGACGCTCGCTTCGTGCATCGATAACGACATGGAAGCTCCCGTGGACAACGTGGATGCAGGGCGCGCGCGGCGTCCGGGAAGGACCGGGTTCGTCGCGGGCAGTTCGAAAGGCCGCTACTTTAACGGTTATCGCCGGGCGCGTCCTGCTATGCGACGACGGCCGTGCGCCGCCGCCTGGGCCGGGCGGTTTTCCAGCGCCGGTGCACCCACCACCATTGCTCGGGATGCCGCAGCACGAGTCGCTCGATCGCGGCGTTGTAGCCGCGCGTCGTGCGCAGGATCGAATCGTTGACGTTCTCGACGTCGACGACGGGTACCGGCGCCTCGAAGCGCAGCACGTGCGTGCCGTCGGGCTCGCGCCAGCAGGCGGCCGGCACCACCGGCGCCCCGGTCGACAGCGCAATGACGGCGAGGCTCTTGAACGTTCCGGCGGCTTCGCCGAAAAATTCGACGTCGATGCCGTCGGCGCCGCCGGCGTACTGGTCGAACGGAAACACGACAACGTCGCCGCGCGTGAGCCGCGACACGATTTCCTCCAGCGATCCGCGCTTGGCGATGACGCCGAACCCCGCCCGGTTGAACCGGCGCGTGACGAGCGCATCGAGCCACTGCGGCTTGATCGGCCGCCGGACGAAATGGAAGCGCCCGCGCACCTCGGGATAGCTGTGGATGCCCGCGACCGTGGCGACCTCCCAGTTGCCGAAATGGCCGGTGAGGATCAGCACGCCTTTGCCGCGATTGAAGATGTCGGCGAACAGCGCCTGGTTCTCGACGCGGACCTCGCGCCGCTTCCGGGTCGCTGAAAGGAAGCGGAACCGGACGAACTCGGCAATCAGGCGTCCCAGATGCGCGTAATGCGCCTGCGCAAGCCGGCGCAGCTCGGCGGCCGGGACGGCCGGCCCGAACACGCGGCGGAGGTTGTCGAGCACCACGCGGCGCCGAAAAGGCAAAAGGGCGAACAGCAGCCGGCCCGCCAGTGGGACGTCCGTCGACATCGGCAGCGCCAGCGCGACGGCTGACGCGTTCGTCCGGTCATGCGTCAGCGACACCGCGATGCCGGCGATGCGCGCGTGGTCGAGCGCCTTGCGCGCGTTGGCGGAGGGGGTCACCTGCGGCGCGCCGTAACCGTCGCGGGCGATCGAGAAATCCGACGGCGACAGTCGCCCGGCGGCGAGTTCGCGCGGGAACAGTTTCACGCAGGCTTCCTTGGCGGCATAGCGGGCCGCGAGGCTCGCGACCCGGCCCGCGCCGTTGCCGCTGTCCGCCAGTTCGGCGTCCGAAAACAGCTTGCCGAGCTCGTCGGCCGGTGTCTCGTCGAGCAGGCGCGCGATCCGCGCGATGTCGATCGAATCGATGCCGCAGCGTATGGGGCCGGAACCGCTGCTGTCCGGGGCGGCGAGGGTCAAGCGCGCTTGGCGCGCACGACGAGCGCCGCGTCCGTCCCGGCGAAACCGCGACAGAGCACGAGCGCGACGTTGCTGCGCGGTACCTGCGGCTGCGCCGAAATCGGCAGGTGCGCACACTCGGGTGACGGCGCGGCGAGCGACGCGACGCCTGGCTCGACGCCGCGCCGCAACGCCGCGAGGGCGACCGTCGCTTCGAGAATGCCCGCGGCGGCGATCAGGTGCCCGAGCGACCACTTGAAGGCGGTGACCGGCGGGCAGTGTGCGCCGAAGACGCGCCCGAGCGCCGCGGCTTCGGACGCGTCGGATTGCATCGTGCCGTTGCCGTGCGCGACGATCATGCCGACGTCGGCGCGGTCGATGCCGGCGTCGCCGAGCGCGGCTTCGATGGCGCGGTCGAGCGCGTCGCCGTCGTCGCGTATCGCGAGCAAACCGAGCGCGTCGCACGCGCTGCCGCCGCCGAGCACGTCCCCGCGGACCTGCGCGTCGCGTTCGCGCGCGGCGTCGACCGTCTCGAGTGCAAATGCGCCCGCACCTTCGCCGAACAGGCTGCCGGTGCGCGTCGCGTCGAAAGGTCGCAGCGCGTCGGACGCAAGCAGGCCGCAGCGGTGATAGAAGAGGATGTTGCGGGACTCGATCGGCGTGTCGTGGCCGATTGCGAGTGCGCGGTCGGCTTCGCCCGTGCGCAGCGCCTCGAGCGCTTCGATGACGGCGAGCGTGCCGCCGACGCTGTGGTTCGTGATGCAGGCGTTGGCGCCCTTCAGTCGATTGCGGATCCCGACGTGGCACAGCACGTTGTTCGGCAGCGTTCGCAACAGCCACATCGGGTTGACGCTGTCGGCGAGGTTGCGCCCGAACGCGCCCAGGTCACCCGCCGATTCGCTCATCAGCGGGTAGAAGTCGTGCTGATTCTCGAACGCGCCGGCGCCCGAGCCGACGTAGATCCCGGTCCGGTCCGCGAACGCGGCAGACCGGTCGGCCGAAAGCGTTGCGCGGTACGCCCCGTAGCCGGCGGCCTCCGCCGCGCGGTCGCCCGCGTAGATGCCGACGAGGTCGGTGCGCCGGATGAACTTGTGGAGCTTGCGGTCGTCGACGAGCGCGCGTGCGTTGAAGTCGACGATCTCGGCCGCCTGCGTCACCGGCCAGCCGGTCGTATCGAAACTTTCGATCGGGCGGATCGCGCTCGTTCCCGCGAGGATCGCGTCGAGCATGGCGTCGGGATCGCGTCCGGCGCCGCTGACGCCGCCGGTGCCCGTGACGACGATGCGCCGAGTTTTCAACCGGGACCGTCGACGAGGCCGGGCGCGCGCAGCACGATGCAGCTGTTCGAGCCGCCGAATCCGAACGAGTTGGACAGCGTCATGCGCACCGGCTGCCGATGCGGCGTGTCCAGCACGAGATTGAGGTCGCAGTCGGGGTCGGGTACGCCGTAATTCGCGTTGACCGGCAGCAGGCCGCGCTCGATCGCGAGCGCGCAGACCGCGACTTCGACGGCGCCCGCCGCGGCGATCAGATGCCCCATCGAGCTCTTCGTCGAGCTCACGCGCACGCGTTTCGCGTCGGCACCGAAGACCGCGTGAATCGCGGCGCTCTCGCTGCGGTCGTTCATGCCGGTCGACGTGCCGTGCGCATTGATGTAGTCGATGTCCGCGGGGACCGCGCCCGCGTCGCGCAACGCGGCGCGCATCGACTGGATCGGGCCGTCGCCATCCGGCGGCGAGTCGGTGATCCGATACGACGACAGCGAGTTGCCGTCGCCGGCGAGCTCGGCGTAGATGTGCGCGCCGCGCGCGCGAGCGAGGGCCCAATCCTCGAGAACGACGAAGCCCGCGCCTTCGCCGAGCAGAAATCCGTTGCGCGTGGCGTCGAACGGCCGGCTGGCGCGTTCGGGGGTGTCGTTGTCCGTGCTGACCGCCGACAGCAGGCAGAAGCCGGCGAGCCCGACGGGACTGATCATCGAGTCGAAGCCCCCGGCGAGCGCGCGGTCGACCGCGCCGCGGCGGATGAGCTTCAGCGCCGTGCCGATCGCCTGCCCGCCCGATGCGCACGCCGTATGGACAGACGTCGAGTAGCCGCGGATGCCGAAGCGGCGTGTGAGCAGCGCGAGCCCCGCCGTGCTCTGGCTGCGGCAGAACGCGAGCGGGTCGGCGGCCTCCGGGTCGTCCAGCAGCCGCGCCGGATCGACGACGCCGTCGGGGGCCGAATACCGCTGCACGGCCGCGAGCTCGACGAAGCTGACGCCCATCATTCCCGTGCCGACGGCGCAGCCCCAGCGGTCGCGGTCGGCGTCGCTCGGTTCGATGCCCGCGTCGCGGATCGCTTCCTCCGCGGCGGCGAGCGCGAAGCGCTGCGAGCGGTTCGCGCCGTTCAGCAGCTTGCGCGGCGCCGTGATCTGCGACGAATCGAAGCGTTTGACCTCGGCGGCGATTCGCGTCGTGAAGCCCGACGCGTCGAAGACGGTGATCGGAGCGCCGCCGTTGCGGACATCCTCGAGCGAACGCCAGGTTGCCGCAACGTCGTTGCCGAGCGGCGTGACGAGGCCGAGACCGGTGATCGCGACGCGACGCCTGTCGATCATCGCGGTGCTGCCGGCCGTGCCGGGAATTCGAGCCGCGCGGTTGCGACGAGGCGGTCATCGGTCTTCGCCGACAGCATCGCCCGGACGACCCCGTCGCCGGGAAACGCGAGGCCGGCCTCGAGCGCGAGTCGCTGCGACGGCCCGATGAACGAGCGCATCTTGACGTGCGTCGCCCGGCTCGGCGACGGCGCCGGACCCGTGCCATACACGGCCACGCCCGCCTCGCGGACGAGCGCCGACGCGAGGCGCATCTGCGTGTCGAGCAGGAGCGTCGCCGGAAAGACCGGGCGCCGCGGGAAGTGATCGCTGAAAAATGGCGCGTCGGCCGGCACGTCCAGCGTCGCGCGAAGCAGCGTGCCGGGCACGTGATGCGCGACGTCGACGCGCAGCGCATCGACGCCCCCGAACCGCCCCGGCGCAGCGCCTTCGCCGCGAAGCAGCGCGAGCCGCGCGCGCAGTGCGTCCGGCGCGTCGAATTCGGCGACGGGCAGCATGGGTCCGAGGCAGTCGACGAGCTCGATGACGGGAACGCCATCGACGCTGGCGCGTCCGTTGTAGGCGACGGCCTCGTCGTCGCACGCGAGGATGTCGACGGCGAGGTCGAGGGTCTGCCCCGGCGCGACGGACGACAGGAAACGCGTCTCGGTCGCGAGCGCCGCGACCGGCCGGCCGCGAAAGTCGATCGCATCCATCGCCACCCACGCGGCAAGCTGGCCGACCGCTTCGGCAACGAGCGCGGCGGAGAACGCTTCGACGTGCGCGGGAATCGCGTACGTTCCCCGCGCGGACGTGCCCACGTCGAACGCGACGATCCGGTCGACGAACGAGTACGCGGCGAAATGACCGTTCGCGGGTGACATCGCCTTCACGCGGCCGCGGCGGCTTCCTTCTGTGCGCGCACGACGAGTTTGCAGAACGTCGTCGGCGTGAACAGCCGCGGGATGTCGGCAACCTTCATCGGCGTCTTGAAGCGCTCGGGCGCGACTTCGGAAAGGTATTCGCGCAGTTGCACGAGGCCCTTCTCGGTCACGACGCCGCCCTGCTCGAATTCGGCCTCCGGCAGGTCGCCGCGCGCGTTTTCAACGATCTTGCCCCGCGGAATCTTGACCTTGAACGCACGCTCGAGTCGAAAGACCATGTCGAGGAAGTCGATCGACTCCGCGTCGAGTCCCTCGATCAGCGACACATCGGGCTTGATGTCCTCGACATCGCAACCGAGCGCGTCGGCCATTGTCTCGGCGGCTTTCGGATACACCGCCATGATCTCGTCCTGCGTGACCGGAATCTCAGCCATTTGCACGTACTCCCTTCATTCGAGCTTGAACCCGCCGTCGATGTGGAACACCTGTCCCGTTACGTAACTTGCGTGGTCGGACGCCAGGAACCAGACGGCGTTCGCGACGTCCTCCGCCGTTCCGTAGCGCCGCATGAGGATGCGCGCCTTCGTTTCGTCGCCGGCCATGTCGCGCACCGCCTGCGACATCTCGGTGTCGATCACGCCGGGGGCGACGGCGTTGACCCGGATCTTG
>JBDTNI010000144.1:0-6004 GCA_039933815.1 Betaproteobacteria bacterium | reverse complement strand
CCGCGGCGAATGCCCCAGATCGCGTTGATCTGGCGCTCGACGCTGGCCATCGCGAGCGCCGCCGAGACCGCGATCAGCGCCACGGACACGCCGGTCAGCCGTGCCGCCTGCGCCGCGAAGCCCGCGATGTACCCGCGAATCTCCGTCGACGCGCTGAACGGGAGCAGGTGCTTGACGAGGAACTGCTCGAGCACCTTGAGCCAGTCCTCGAACACCGGAAAGCGCCCGACGAAGGAGAATGCGACGGTGATGAGCGGAACGATGGCCAGCAGCGTGGTGAACGACAGGCTTCCGGCCGTCCGCGCAAGATCGATGTCGCGCAGCCGGCCGAAGACGCGTTCGACAAAACGGAAGGGATTGAGCGACACGTCGGGAAACGTTGGCGCGGCCGGGGCCGGCGAAATCGTGAGCGAGAGATGGAGCCGCGCGCCGCCGTACGCACGGACGCTCCGGGCCGGTATTCTCGCAGGCGCCCGCCTCGCGCGTAAGGCGCACGGCCTCCGCGGCGACATTGCATCGGAGACGGAACCGAAAATGAGACAGCGCGTCTCATCGGAGGGGCCGCTCGAACCTTCACCCTACGGAAATCGCCATGACTGCTGACGCTTCGCTCGCCACCGCCGTGCTCGGCGGCGGTTGCTTCTGGTGCCTCGACGCGGTGTTTCGCGAGCTGGACGGCGTCAAGTCCGTCGCGTCCGGCTACGCCGGCGGCCGCGACGCCAATCCCGGCTACGAAGCAGTGTGCAGCGGCACGACGGGCCATGCCGAGGTCGTGCGCGTGACCTTCGACCCGGCCGTGCTCACGTTTTGCGATCTGCTGCGCGTGTTCTTCACGATCCACGACCCGACGACGCAAAACCGGCAGGGGAGCGACGTCGGCACGCAGTACCGGTCGGTGATCTTCTGCCAGACGGCGGAGCAGCGTGCCGACGCCGGGGCTGTCATCGGCGAGCTGACGGCGGAAGGGTTATGGAGCGATCCCGTCGTCACGGAGATCGCCGACGACGCGCCTTTCTATCCTGCCGAGACTTACCACCAGGACTATTTCGTCCGCAATGGCCGTCAGCCGTATTGCGCGTCTGTCGTCGCGCCCAAGGTCGCGAAGTTCCGGAAGGCGTTCGCCAGTCGGCTGAAGCGAGCGACCGCGTGAACGGCTAAGGCTTCGCGACGCGCGTCAGCCAGCCGCCCGTCGCGAGGCACACGCCCACCGACCACAACACCGGCGAGAGGCCGATGCTGCCGCCGACCGCACCGAACAGCAGCGGCACGGCGACGGCCATCGAATTGATCAGCGACATGCGCAGGCCGGCGGCCTCTCCCATCCGACCGGGTGGCGCCAGGCTGTGCAGCAGCGCCATCACCATCGGCTGTCCGACGCCGAGCCCGAGGCCCAGCGAGAAGGAGAGCAGCATCAGCGTCGTCGCGCTGCGCGAGAACGGTATCGCGGCGTAGACGAGCGCCGCGATATACAGCGACGCAGTCAGCACGCGATGC
Organism: Betaproteobacteria bacterium; assembly: GCA_039933815.1. Classification (GTDB taxonomy): domain Bacteria; phylum Pseudomonadota; class Gammaproteobacteria; order Burkholderiales; family Casimicrobiaceae; genus VBCG01. The sequence continues at coordinate 4,510 of JBDTNI010000144.1, read as the reverse complement.
TCGGGCACGTGCCGCGCGATCAGCGGCATCGACAGTCGAACTATGAACGTCGCCGAGGCGAACGCCGCCAGGATGAGCCCGATTTTCGACGCCGACAGCCCGATCGCGTGGCCGTAGATCGGCACGAACAGCGTGTGCAGCTCCCACGCCAGCGCGATCATCCCGTTGATGACGAACACCCGTCGCAGATCTCGGTTGGCGACGAGATCCAGCGTGCGCGACGCAACGTTGCCCTGGCGGGCGGGGTGCGGCCCGGGAAGCGGGACGCGGTCGAGGCCGAGCAGCGCGATCGGCAGCAGCGGCAGCAGCGTCAGCACGCCGAACGCCGTGCGGTAGCCGGCGTGATCGATCAGCACGCCGGCGATCAGCGGGCCCCCGATCGACGACGCCGAATAGCCGAGCGCGAGCAGCGCGAAATTCCGCGTCCGCCGCTCCGGCCCGCCCATTTCGCCGGTCGCATACTGCGCGGCGACCTGGAACGCCATGAACGACAGGCCGAGGAGCACCGCGGTGACGAACAGCGCGGGGAGGCCTGGCACGACCGTGGCAATCAGCGCGCCGGTTCCCATGCCGATCGATCCCGCGAGCATCGGGCGCCGGACGCCGATGCGGTCGGCGAGACGGCCGGTCGGAATCGCGAACAGCATCGGGAGCAGCGCGAACAGCGCAAGCAGCGTCCCAACGGTCGCCGCATTCGCCCCGAGCGACAGCGCCGCGAGCGATACGCCGACGCGCGCGCCCGTCAGCACGAGGTGGTTGGATATGCCGAGCGCAATCAGCGCGCCGAACGGGGTCACGCGGACGGGCAGCCTCATCGCGCGTCCGCGACGCGCGGTGAACCCAACAGCCGCGTCACGGCGCGAGCCGCTCGAGCGTCCAGTGGTCGCCGACGCGCGACCAGACCAGCCGGTCGTGCAGCCGCGATTCGCGGCCCTGCCAGAACTCGAAACGGTCCGGATCGACGCGCACGCCGCCCCAGTTGTCCGGGCGCGGAACGTCTGCCGCGAAACGCGCGTCGGCGGCGGCCACGCGCGCCTCGAGAGACGCCCGGTCGGGAATCGTCGCGCTCTGCGGCGAGGCCCACGCCGCCACCTGCGAGCCCCGGGGACGCGCAGCGAAATACGCGTCGGATTCGGCCGCGTCGACGCGATGCGCGTTGCCCTCGATGCGCACCTGCCGCTCGAGCTCGACCCAGAAGAACAGCAGCGCGACGCGCCTGTTGGCCGCCAGATCGCGCCCCTTGCGGCTGTCGTAATTCGTGTGGAACACGAGACCGCGGGCGTCGAGCGCCTTCAACAGCACGATGCGGGCAGACGGCCGGCCTGACGCGTCGACGGTCGCGAGCGTCATCGCGTTCGGCTCGGGGAGTTCTGCGTTGGCGGCCTCGTCGAACCAGCGGACGAACTGGTCGAACGGATCGGCGGCGACGTCCGCCTCGTGCAGCGCGGCGCGCTTGTAGTCGACGCGCAGCTGCGCGAGATCGGTGGCGGGAGCGGACATCGGCCTGGATAAATGCCGCTGCATTCTACTCCGCGAGGCCACCGGCGCCGGGAAAGCCGCGCGCGCATTTCCAGGCGCGCAACCGCACCCGCACGTCGCTACGCAACAGCGCTTCGCCCAGAGTGAAAATTACGCTCGGCAACCCCTTTTCTCCTGTGAAAATGCGGTATAGTCGCCGCCGATGGAGCGTGGTGCCGATGCAGGAAGGCCGCTTCAGACGCAAGAGCGTAGTCCGCCCGCAAACCGACAGGAAGGAGAAACATGGCTACTGCCAAGAAAGCTGCGAAGAAAACCGCGGCCAAGAAGCCCGCCGCGAAAAAGACTGCTGCCAAGAAGCCCGCAGCGAAAAAGAGCGCCACCAAGAAGCCCGCTGCCGTCAAGAAATCCGCGACGAAGAAGCCCGCTGCCGCCAAGAAAGTCGCCGCCAAGCGCAAGCCGAACGCCGCCTTCATGAAAGCGATGCAGCCGTCACCGGTGCTCGCGGCCGTCGTCGGAACGATGCCGATGCCGCGTACCGAAGTGACGAAGAAGATCTGGGAGTACATCAAGAAGAACAAGCTGCAGGATTCGGTCAACCGCCGCAATATCAATGCCGACGAGAAGCTCCGCGCGGTCTTCGGCGGCAAGGCCAAGGTTTCGATGTTCGAGATGACCAAGCTGGTCTCGAATCACCTCAAGTAGGCGGACGTTCGCCGAGCGCGCGACGCGCGCACGCGGCCGGTGCGACCCAGTGGGTCGACCGGCCGCAATCATTTCCGCCGGTTGAATCGCGTCAGTCCTCGTCCTCGATGACGCGGATCACGCGCGTTCGCTTGCCGCCGGCGTATTTCTCCATCTGGACGAGCACCGGGAATTTCTCGGCCAGCGCGGCACGCGCTTCCGACTCGTCAGTGAATATCAGCACGGTTCCGTCGTTGCCCCGTACATCCGTCCACAGACCCCTGTCGTCCTGTGTCTCGATCTTGTAGCGCATCGCTCGCTCTCCTGTCTTTGTTCGGTCGACGCGCCCAGCGTCGACCGTTGATCCGGGTGCAGCTTCAGCGCGCCGGCGCGCTCTGCAGCGCGGCGATCCGCGCCTCGATCGGCGGGTGGGACGCGAACAGCGCCATCATGCCGCCGCCGCCGGAAATGCCGAAGGCCTGAAGCGCTTGCGGCAGCGCGCCGGGCTCGAGCCCGCCGAGCCGGCGCAGCGCGCTGACCATCGGCTGCGGGCCCAGAAGCCGGGCGCTGCCGGCGTCCGCCCGGTATTCGCGCCATCGCGAGAACCACGCGACGATGAGGCTCGCAAGGATGCCGAAGACGATCTGGCACACGATGACAGTGATGAAGTAGCCCGGGCCGGTACCCCGCTCCGTCCGGAACACCGTGCGGTCGACGATCGACCCGACAATGCGCGACAGGAAGACGACGAACGTGTTCACGACGCCCTGGATCAGCGTCAGCGTCACCATGTCGCCGTTCGCGACGTGCGACAGTTCGTGCGCGAGCACGGCTTCGACCTCTTCCTTGTTCATCGACTGCAAAAGCCCGGTCGAGACCGCGACGAGCGCCGAATTCTTGAAGGCGCCGGTCGCAAAGGCGTTGGGCGCACCGTCGTAGATAGCAACCTCGGGCATGGCCACGCCGACCCCGGCGGCGAGCTTGCGCACCGATTCGAGCAGCCACGCCTCGGCATCGTTGCGGGGCGCCGCAATGACCTCGGCACCCGTGCTCCACTTGGCGATCGACTTGGACATCAGCAGCGAGATGATCGCGCCGGTAAATCCCACGACGGCCGAGAACGCAAGCAGCTGGCCGTACTGGAGACCCTGGGCCGCGGCCACGCGGTCGAGGCCGAACAGCCGCAAGACGACCGACAGCACGAGCATGACGGCGAGGTTCGTCGCGACGAAGAGCACGATGCGTTTCATGGAAGCCTTTGAACAGGACACCTTCCACCCATATTAGCGCTGCAGGCGCGCAACACAAGGTGGAGTGGGTGCGGGCGCAATCGCGCGCGCAAAACGCGTCAGCCGGGCTTGCGGCCCCACGAATCGCGCAGCGTCACCGTCCGGTTGAACACGAGCCGGTCGGCACGATGATCGACGAGGTCGGCCACGAAGTAGCCGTGCCGCTCGAACTGGAAATGCTCCTCCGCCGCCGCCGCCGCAAGCGCCGGCTCGACGAACGCCGTGATCACGCGCTTGGACGTGGGATTGAGGTCGTCGAGGAAGCTGCGCTCGCGGTCGTCGGCGGCATCGGCGTCCTCGCCGGCCAGCGCGATCGCGTGCGTCGGCGCCGGCTCCGCGCTCGGTGCAGCGTCAGCGGCAGTGCGCGCGCCCGGAAACGGGACGCTGAACAGCCTGTCATACAACCGCACTTCCGCCTTCAGCGCGTGCGTAACGGAAATCCAGTGGATATTGCCCTTGACCTTGCGCGAATCCGCACCGGGCGTGCCGCTGCGAGTCGATTCGTCGTACGTGCAGCGCACGAGCGTCACGTTGCCAGCTGCGTCGTTTTCGAAACCCGTGCAGCGGACGATATACGCGTGGCGCAGGCGCACCTCGGTGCCCGGGGCGAGCCTGAAATAGCCTTTGGGCGGCGTCTCGGCGAAGTCCTCGCGTTCGATCCACAGTTCGCGCGTCAGCGGCACGGCGCGGCGACCCAGTTCCGGATGCTGCGGGTGGTTCGGCGAATCGCAGTCCTCCGTCCGGTCCTCCGGATAGTTTTCGATGACGAGCCGGATCGGGTCGAGCACCGCCATCCGGCGCACCGCTGAGGCGTTGAGCTCGTCGCGCATCGTGTCCTCGAGCACGCTCATGTCGATCCAGGAGTCGGACTTGGAGACCCCGATGCGTTCGGCGAAGAGTCGGAAACCCGCCGCGCTGAAGCCCCGGCGCCGCGCGCCGACGAGCGTGGGCATCCGCGGGTCGTCCCAGCCGTCGACATGCTTGTCATCGACGAGCTGTACCAGCTTGCGCTTCGAGAGCACGACGTAGGTGAGGTTGAGCCGCGCGAACTCGTACTGCCG
>JBDTNI010000143.1:0-6009 GCA_039933815.1 Betaproteobacteria bacterium | reverse complement strand
ATTCCTCCTCGAGCGCCATGACGAGCTCGACGGTGTCGAGCGAATCGGCGCCGAGATCATCGACGAACGACGATTCGTTCTTGATTTCCGCTTCGTTGACTCCGAGTTGCTCGGCGACAATCTTCTTGACGCGTTGTTCTACGTTTTCCATGCATCTCCTCCCCTGCAAGGGGTCAACGATCAAAACCGGCGGATTTTACCAGAGCTTGCCTACACGCTCCACCTCGACGCGCTGCGCGCCCCGCATCGAACCGCGTCGTCGGGTTCGCGATTCCACCTTCATACCATCAGCATGCCACCATTCACGTGCAGCGTGGCGCCGGTGATGTAGCCGGCGCGCGGGCTCGCGAGAAACAGCACGGCGTGTGCGATGTCCTCCGGCGCACCGAGCCTTCCGAGCGGGATCCGCGAAAGGAGTGCCGCGCGCTGCGCCGCGGGCAACGCGCGCGTCATGTCCGTGTCGACGAAACCCGGCGCGACGCAGTTGACGGTGATATCGCGGCTGCCGACCTCGAGCGCGAGCGACTTGGTGAATCCGACCAGCGCCGCCTTCGCCGCCGCGTAGTTGGCCTGGCCCGGATTGCCGGACGTGCCAACGACGGAGCCGATCTGCACGATGCGCCCCTGGCGCGCCTTCATCATGCCGCGGAGCACGCCCTTCGCGAGCGCGAACGCCGGCTTCAGATTGGTCGCCATGATCGCGTCCCAATCGTCCTCCCTCATCCGGACGAGCAGGTTGTCACGCGTGACGCCGGCGTTGTTGACGAGGATCGTGACCGGACCGCGCGACGCCTCGATCTCGCGCAGCGCAGCCTCGATGGCCGCACCGTCCCGCACGTCGAGCCGAATGCCGGCGCCGCGCGCCTGCGCCGCATGCAGGTAAGCCGTAATCGCCGCCGCGCCGTCGTCCGACGTCGCCGTCCCGACGACGTCGGCACCGGCGCCCGCGAGCGCCAGGGCGATCGACCGGCCGATACCGCGCGTCGCGCCGGTCACGAGTGCAACCTGACCCTGCAGTTCGCCGGCCCCGGCGGGGCGTTGCGCCGGCGCCGCCGCGACGCCGCTCACGCGTGCAACGCCATCTTGGTTTCGGCGAGCGCCGCGCCGTCGACGAGTGCGTAGGCCCTCAAAGAAGCGTCGATGCGCCGCGTCAGGCCGGCCAGCACCTTTCCGGGCCCGCACTCGACGATGTCCGTCACGCCCTGCGCCGCGAGCGCCTGGATGGTCGCCGTCCACCGCACCGGGTTGCACGCCTGCTCGGCGAGTGCGGTGCGGATTTCGTCGGGCGATGCGTGCGCAGCGACGTCGACGTTGTGGACAACCGGTACGGACGGCGCGCGAAACTCGACGTGCGCGAGACGAAGCGCCAAGCGCTCCGCCGCGGGTCGGAGCAACGAGCTGTGGAACGGCGCCGACACGGGCAGCAGCAGCGCGCGTTTCGCGCCGCGCGCCTTCGCAGCCGCGATCGCGCGCTCGACGGCCGCCCGGTCACCCGCGATGACGACCTGGCCGGGCGCGTTGAAATTCACCGACTCGACCACCGCGCCCTCCGCCGCCTCGCGGCATGCCTCCGCAACCGCATCGTCATCGGCGCCGATCACGGCCGCCATCGCGCCGGCACCCGGCGCGACGGCGTCCTGCATCGCTTCGGCGCGAAAGCGCACGAGCGGCACGGCATCCTTGAAATCGAGCGCGCCGACAGCGACGAGCGCCGTGTATTCGCCAAGGCTGTGGCCGGCAACGAACGACGGCGCTGCACCGCCGACCGCCTGCCACGCGCGCCAGACGGCGACGCCCGCCGCCAGCATCACCGGCTGCGTGTTGCGCGTAAGGTTGAGCGCGTCCGCGGGACCCTGCTGCACGAGCCGCCACAAGTCGTCGCCGATGATCTCGGACGCCTCCGCGAACGTCGACCGGACGGCGGGGTGGTCGCCGAATCCGTCCATCATGCCTACCTGCTGCGAGCCCTGCCCGGGAAATACGAACGCAATGCTCATCGCTTCACTCCAGTACGGCCGGCGCCGCGCGCGCCGGAGAAGTTCCAGGAAATGACGTCACCATCGGACGAACACCGAGCCCCACGTGAAGCCACCGCCGACGCCTGCAAGCATCAGGTGCTGGCCGTCGCGGATCCGCCCGTCGCGCACGGCGACGTCGAGCGCGAGCGGTATCGACGCGGCCGACGTATTCGCGTGCTGCTCGACCGTCGACACCACTTTCGCGAGCGGCACCCCGAGCTTGCGCGCGGTGGCATCCATGATGCGAATGTTCGCCTGGTGCGGGATCAGCCAGTCGATGTCGGCCACGGTCATGCGGTTGGCCGTCAATGCCTCGTGGGCGACTTCCGCGAGGACCTTGACGGCGAATTTGAACACCGCATGGCCGTCCATTTTCACGAACGGCGAGCCGGTCACCGCGCCGCGGCTGACCTGGCCCGGCACGCAGAGTATGTCGCGGTGTCGTCCGTCGGCGTGCAGGTGGGCAGACAGGATGCCGCCGGTTTCGCACGGCAGCAACACGACCGCACCAGCACCGTCGCCGAACAGCACGCACGTCGAGCGGTCGTTCCAGTCCAGGATGTTCGAATAGATTTCCGCGCCGACGACGAGCGCATTTCGCGCGACGCCACCGGCGACCATCCGGTCGGCGATCGCGAGCGCGTACACGAACCCCGAGCACACCGCTTGCACGTCGAACGCGGGACCACCTGCCGCGCCGAGCTTGGCCTGCAGGATGCAGGCTGTCGACGGAAACACGACGTCGGGCGTCGTCGTCGCGACGATGATCAGGTCGACGTCCTCGGGCGCCATCGACGCAGCGGCGAGCGCGTTGCGCGCGGCCGCCAGCGCGAGATCCGACGTCGACTCGCCCTCGGCCGCAATGTGCCGTTGGCCGATTCCCGTGCGCGCACGAATCCACTCGTCGCTGGTAGCCACTCGTTCGGCGAGCGCGTCGTTGGAGAGCACACGCGCGGGCAGATAGCGGCCTGTACCTGCGATGCGGCTAGGCATGCGCTCGCAACGTTCCGGGGGAGTCGTCGCCGGCCGGTCGCAGGTGCGGCATTTCCGCGATCCGCTGGGCGATCTTCGAAAGCACGTTGTGCTCGACTTCCGCCGCGGCGCGGCGCAGCGCCTGCGCAAAGGCGAATGCGTCCGCGCCGCCGTGGCTCTTCACGACGACACCTCTCAAACCGACGAGCGTGGCGCCGTTGTAGCGCCGGGCGTCGATCCTGCGCTTGAAAGCTTTCAGGACCGGATAGACGATCACGGCTGCGATGCGCGTCAGCACGTTGCGCGTGAACTCCGTCTTCAGGAACTCGTAGAGCATGTGCGCGAGTCCCTCGGACGTCTTCAGCATGACGTTGCCGACGAAGCCGTCGCAGACGACGACATCCGTCGTGCCACGATAGATGGCGTCGCCCTCGACATTGCCGAAATAGTTCAGCGACGACGCGCGCAGCAACTCGCCCGTTTCCTTCACGACGCTGCTGCCCTTGATGTCTTCCTCGCCGATATTGAGCAGCCCGATCGTTGGACGCTCGATGCCGTTGATTGCCGACGCGAGCGCGCTGCCCATGGCCGCGAACTGGACGAGCTGCGCCGCCGTGCAGTTGACGTTGGCGCCGAGGTCGAGCACGAGGGTATCTCCGGTCTTCGTCGGCAGTTGCGACGCAATCGCCGGCCGATCGATGCCCGGCAAGGTTTTCAGCACGAAACGCGCAATCGCCATGAGCGCGCCGGTGTTGCCGGCTGAAACGCACGCGTCCGCCGCGCCTTCCTTCACGAGATTGATCGCGACGCGCATCGACGAGTCCTTCTTCCTGCGCAGCGCGTCGGCGGGCGGCTCGTCCATGTCCACGACTTCGCTCGCCGGTTGCACGGTGATCCGCGCGCGCAGTTCGGCGCTCGCCTTGGCGAGTTCAGGCTCGAGGCTCGACACGATACCGACGAGCACCACGCGGGCGTCGCGGGCCGTGGCGAGAAAATCGAGGGACGCGGGCACGGTGACCGACGGGCCGTGATCGCCACCCATCGCATCGACCGCCACGGTTACGGACATCGGACCGACCGGTGAGTAACGTCAGCGAACGCGCAGCGCAAAACGCGGTGCGGAGACGCGCGCCCCGCTCGCACGGAGGGTCACGGCGTAGGTTCCCACGCAGTGGCCGCGGACACAAAACACCGTCCGCGCGCGCACAACGCGCTCACTCGTCGGCTTTGGTCTTGACGACCTTCTTGCCGCGGTAATAGCCGCTCGGGCTGATGTGATGGCGCAGATGCACTTCGCCGCTGACCGGCTCTACGGCGAGCGCCGGCTTCTGCATGAAATCGTGCGCGCGGTGCATGCCGCGCTTGGCCGGTGACTTCTTGTTCTGCTGGACTGCCATTTTGCTGTTCTCCTGTCGTCGTGAACCGCCGCGTCATGGGGACCGGAGCGGCTGCCAGTTACCACCGCACGCGCCGTCGGGATGACGCGGCGCAAAGGGCAACGCAAGTACCAGTTCGTCTTCAACCAGCGCCAGCGGGTCGATCGGCGCGCCCGCCAGCACGACCTCCGCGCCGCTCAGGTCGTCGAGGGCCTCGAGTTCCTGCGGGCTCTGCGCAAGCAGCACAGCGCTGCGGTACTCGAGCGGCCAGTCGAATTCGTCGAGACAGCGCTGGCACGTGAGCGGCACCGCGCCCGTCAACGCGATCGACAGCGCCGGGCGTCCTGCGTCGTCCGTTCCGCCTTCGATTCGCCACGCAACGTCGGCCGGCCCGTCGGCGAGAACATCGCGCACCCGATCGAGTTCTCGCGCGTCGACGCGCCCTTCGAGCACGCCGTGATCGCGCGCGAGCGCAAACGCGTCAAGCCTGGTAGCAGCCGTTCGGTGACGAGGCGACATGGGCCACCGTCCGCCGGCCTTATGATGGCGAGGCCGGCCCGGCGAAAAACGGGAAATCATACCGGTTGAGCCGGTTCTTGTCAAAAACGTCATGAAAAACAACGAATAACCCGATGAAACCCATCGTGCTCGCCTCGACGTCGCGTTACCGGCGCGCGCTGCTGGAGCGCCTCGGCCTCCCGTTCGAAGTCGTCGCGCCCGATATCGACGAAAGCCCGCTGGCGGGCGAGGCACCGGGACAGACGGCACTGCGACTTGCCCGCGCCAAGGCCAGCGCGGTCGCGGCAACCCGGCGTGATGCGCTGGTGATCGGCTCCGACCAGGTGGCCGACGCCGACGGCCTCGCGATCAGCAAGCCAGGGGATCACGCAGCCGCAGTCGTGCAACTCTCGTCGCTGGCCGGCCGCGTCATCGTGTTCCACACCGCCGTCGCGCTCGTCGACGCGGCAAGCGGTCGGTTCAATGCCAAGCTGGTCGACGTCCGAAGCACGTTTCGGCCGCTGACGCGCGACGCAATCGAGCGCTATCTGCAACGCGAGCAGCCCTATGACTGTGCCGGCGCCGTCAAATCCGAGTCGCTCGGCATCGCGCTCTTCGAGCGCATCGAAAGCGACGATCCGACGGCGCTGATCGGGTTGCCGCTGATCGCGCTCACGGACCTGCTGGGCGCGGAAGGCGTCGACGTGCTCGGCGGATCCGCCGCGTGAGCGGCACGCTGTACGTCGTGCCGAACCTGCTCGGCGCGATCGCGCCCGAAGCGGTGCTGCCGTCGCGCACGATTGAGATCGCACGCACGCTGTCGCACTGGATCGTGGAAACGCCCAAGCCGGCGCGCGCCTTCCTGAAGTCGATCGGGACGTCCCGTCCAATCGGAGAAGTATCGATCGCGTCGCTGTCGGCGGATGCGGCAAGCGGTGTCGCCGCGGCGCTCGCTGCGCTGGCCGCGGGCCACGATGTCGGCCTGCTGTCGGACGCCGGGTGCCCCGGCGTTGCCGATCCCGGCGCGGACGTGGTTCGCGCCGCCCACGCCGCGCGCGTTCATGTGGTCCCGCTGGTCGGGCCGTCGGCGATCCTGCTGGCGCTGATGGCATCCGGCATGAACGGCCAGCACTTCGCGTTCCACG